>DJYL01000125.1:0-1671 GCA_002448495.1 Pseudoselenomonas ruminantium
GAATAAAGGTAAGTTTTTAGGCGTGACGGGTCAAATTTGACTTGTCACGCTTTTTCTTTGGGGCTTATAATAAGTGTATTATGGAATAAAGGAGTGCAATGCAATGGAGATAAAGAAAACTGCCTGTCCCTATGACTGCCCGGACTGCTGCGGTTTGTTGGTGACGGTGGAAAATGGCCGGGCCGTTAAGGTTGCCGGTGACCCAGACCATCCATTTACCAGGGGAACATTGTGTCCGAAGATGGCGCATTATGAACGTACCGTACATTCTCCTAAGCGCCTGACTACGCCACTTAAACGAGTGGGGAAGAAGGGGGAGGGAAAGTTTATCCCCATCAGCTGGCAGGAGGCCATAGATACGATTGCTTCCCGTTGGCAGGAGATTATCAGGCAAGATGGAGCAGAAGCAATTTTACCTTATTCCTATGCCGGAACTATGGGAACGCTTCAGTACAGCGCAGGTCATGCCCTGTTTTTTGCACTGGGCGCAACGAGCCTTGAGCGGACGATTTGTGCGCCTGCCAAGGCGCATGGCTACCGTGCACTGATGGGCAGGACACTGCCAACGGCACCGCAGGAAGCCCAGTACAGCGATTATATTGTCCTTTGGAGCATCAGCATGCTGGCTACGGATATTCATTTCAAGCATGATGTGGATATCGCCCGCAAACAGGGGGCAAAGGTTGTCTGCATTGATACTTATGCGACCAAAACGGCTAAGTGGGCAGATGAATTTATCCGCGTAAAACCCGGTACGGATGGAGCACTGGCATTAGGGATGCTCCATATAATCAACCGGGATAGATTGGCAGATGATGATTTTATAGCCCGTTATGTGCAGGGCTGGCAGGAATTAAAGGAAAATATTCTGCCGAATTATACACCGGATAAAGCTGCTGCGATTACGGGGATTGAAGCAGGACGGATTGAGCGTTTTGCCCATGCCTTTGCCCGTGCCAGAGCCCCCTTTATCCGTCTGGGCAGCGGCCAGTCCCGTTATGGCAACGGAGCCATGACTTCCCGCCTGATTACCTGTCTGCCTGCCGTGGTGGGGGCTTATAGCAAAAAAGGCGGCGGTCTTTTGACTTCGGCAGCCGGCAGCAATGCTTTTGACAAGGATATCATTCGCCGTCCGGATCTGGAAAAGAATGGCGTACGGCATATCAATATGATTAAGCTTGGGGAGGTGCTGACGGATGAAAAATTGCAGCCTGCCATCAAGAGCCTTTATGTCTATTCGTCCAATCCTGCCTGTACAGCGCCGGAACAGGATAAAGTGATGGCAGGGCTTGCCCGTGAGGATTTATTCACCGTGGTACATGAACGGTTTATGACGGATACGGCGCGTTTTGCCGATATTGTCCTGCCCGCGACCTCCTCTTTGGAACATGAGGATATTTACTATTCCTATGGACAGTATGTAATTCAGCGCGGACAGCAGCTTATTCCTCCGGTGGGGGAGAGCAAGTCCAACTGGCAGGTTACGCAGCTTCTGGCTGAAGCCATGGGACTTACGGACAAACTTTTCCGTCAAGATGAGATAGACTTAGTCAACCACTTTATGGAAAGCACGAAAACCTCCTGGCCTTTGCCTGTTGACTTAACTGCCCTAAGTCAAGGCGAACCGGCAGCCCTGCCTTTGCCGGAAAATTATAAGCTGGATTTTAAGAC
>DJYL01000125.1:1826-5252 GCA_002448495.1 Pseudoselenomonas ruminantium
CTGATTAATTCCCCTGACCCAAGAATTCTTGACAGCTCCTTTAATGAACGCGAAGAATTGACACGCAGCGGTATCATGGTTCTGCAGCTGAATCCTACTGATGCAAGCAGGCTGAACCTGCAGACCGGGGACCATGTTCTGGCAGAGAATGCACAGGGGAGTGCAGAGTTTGTGGTGAAAATCAGTCCGGAAATTGCTCCGCTAACAGCGGTCAGTGAAGGCGTATGGTGGCAGGAATACACGACCTGCGGCAATACCAATCGGCTGACGGCTGCCCGCACCACCGATAAGGCCGCTGGCAGTACCTTCTATGATGTACGAATAAATCTCCGTCCCCTGCATAAAAAACTAGATAATAACCAAAAAGCATAGTATAATAGAAAAATAGAAATAATCGATAGAGTCTGCGAAATAATAGATAGCAGACCGCAGCATAGAACTGATAGATATAAGTATGGGGGCGCCAATAATGGAATTTCGCCAGTTGGAGTATTTTTGTACCATCAGCCACTTGAAGAATTTTACGCGTACTGCGGAAACCTTGCATGTTTCCCAGCCGTCTGTGACCAAGGCCATTAAGGCTTTGGAAGCAGAACTGGGGCTAATGCTTATTGACCGCAGTCAGAAGAAGGTCAGCCTCACGCCGGAAGGACAGGCTTTCCTGCTGCATGCGCAGAAGATTATGAGTGCGGCCAGCGCAGCCAAAAAGGATATGGCCCGTTACCATGCAGGCAGCCGTGGCAAAGTGCAGTTTGGCCTGCCGCCGATGGTAGAAGCCTATCTTTTCCCTGACCTCTTTACCCAGTTTCAGACGAATTTTCCGGAAATCAGTCTGGACGTGCAGGAATACAGCGATTCGGACGAGGTACGCAATCGTCTGGCTTTGGGGGATTTGGATTTTGGTATAGTCCTTGGTGAAGTACGCCCCACAACGGAAAATGAATTGCTTTTGATGCAGGACAGCATGAGTATATGCCTGCCTGCTAACCATCCATTGGCTGCGCAGGAAAAAGTCGGCTTTGCCGATATTGCCGATGAAAAATTCATCATGCAGCAGCCGCATACCTACCAGCACAGGGAAGTTGCCCGCCGCTGCAACGAAGCAGGTTTTATGCCGGAAATAGCGCTCTGCACATCGCAGTTGAAAACCATAAAGCAGCTGGTAGCCAATGGCATGGGAATTTCTGTTTTGCCGAACTTTGTTACCAATACGGCAAATAATTTTGTATTGCGTCCTTTATCACCGGATTTGACTGTGCAGATTACCTTGAATTGGAATACGGGCAAGCAGTTGACCGATGTTGATTCTCAGTTCAAAGAGTTCATAAAGGATTACGCAGAAAAACATTTATAAGACTATAAGACAGGAAAAAAACAAAACCTCGCGAATAATGTAATGTAGTATACATTAGCGCGAGGTTTTGATTATCATGAACAATTTGGAGATATTAACCGTAAATTCGGGAAGGGAAATGGCGGAGTTATTTGCCAAAATTGAACTGTTCGAGACATATACGGAATGTTTTGCCCTGCCCCCCTATGAAGAACAGTTTACTGCTGCCGAAGTGGAACAGCTTTTTGCGCAGTATGCGGACAAGGGTATGATTATCCTCTGTCTGGATACGGAATTATATCGCTGTGCGGGCTTCGTGGCTTCTGTCCCCTTGGAGGAAGATCCTGAAGTTGCGCAGATTGCCCGGAATCATGGCTTAAATACAGCAGATTTTTGGTTTTTGGAAGAAGTTGGCGTAGGCAAGGCTTACCGGCACAAACAGATTTTTTCCAGTATGGAGCAGGAACTGCGGAGAAGAATTCCTGTGCGGGGGGTGCTCAGCCGCACTAAAACCATCAATACTGCGTCTTTAAAAGCCCATAAAAAACTGGGGTATCGTATCGTACAGGGCATGACACAGGTAGTAAAATACCAGCATTTGTCTGGTGAACAACGTCAGGATGAACGGGTCTTCATGAAATACTGGAGGAGGACGCAGCAATGAAAAAGATGCAGGTTACGGATTTAGCTCCCGAAGAACGGCAGGTCATTGAGCATTTTTATGGAAACCAAGTTCATTCACTGCGCAGCTTTTCGCCAAAGCAACTGATTTATATGCGGGATATCACCGATGATGAACGAGAGTTTTTTAGTCAACAGGATTCGAATAAACTGACGGGGTCCCTGCTGCAGATGCTTTATAAAATAAAGGGAAAACTGGTTCCCCTGCGCTTCAATCGGGCTTTAAATGTGCTTTCTCAGCATGATGAAGCTCTGCGCATGAATTTCTGCGATGTAGGAAAACGGATTTTGGCGGTAGTGTTTCAGGAGCGTATGGAGATGCCGGAAATTGTCTACCGTAATCTGGAGAAGATAAAAGGCGCCCAGTTGGATGATACACTGAAAAGCCTGATGGAGGCGGATATGCGGCGAGATTTTGACCCCAAAAGCGGCCCTATCATGCGATTTTCTGTATATCATACCGGTGAGGATGAGTATGCTGTGGTCGTCACCGGTATACAAGCCATGCTCTATAATTTTGATGTGCGCAAAATTTTCTGCGAAGTCTTGGATTTGCCCTATGTACCAAAGCCCAATGCGGTATCCGGCCTGCGTTCCCGTATGTCTGATATGGCCCAGCCGGTGACGGCGTATTGGAAAAAGATTCTGATTGATTTGCCGCCGCAAATGCAGCTTCCTTATATGGAAAAATCTGTTCATGTGCATCGTCAGGAGGCCTATCTTGCCTATGTTCCACATAATATCTTTGCACAGCTTCGGGAAAAAGCCAAGAGCAATAAAATCATGTTGATGTCTATTCTGCAGACGGCATGGGGGCTTTTGCTGGAACAGGTCAATCACTGCAATGACGCAGCCTATTGTCTGGTTGTGCCGCGCTATATGGGCAAGGACAGTGAAAACAGTGCGCAAAGCATTGTCCCTATGCGTCTGGCGATCAAGGGCAATCCCATGATTCAGACCATTGTGACCAAGGCCTTTCAGCAATTTGTCATTTCACAGCCTTATGCGTCTCTGGGCAGGGAAGGTTTTGCCCAAATTATTGGCCAGCAGGATAATTTTTTTGACCACTTCTTAAACTTTCATGATTTCTTTTTGGAAGGCGCCAGTTATTCGGCAGTACCTGCAGAGCCAATGGGACGACTGGTGGTGCAAAACTCATGGGATACCCGGGATATAAAATTGGGTATTGGCTTCCGTCATGAAGAAAACCAGTTGGTGATGACCTTCTCCTATGACAATACTCTTTATTCGCCGACAAGCATTGAAAAGCTGTTTAATCACTATGTACTGATTTTACAACAAATGCTGGCCGACTGGAGCGACAATTACAGCATCTTTATGGAACGGCTGGAAAAACATACGGCTTCTACCGAGCAGGCGAAAAAGGAAAAGAAGAAAGATACCCGTGGCGA
>DJYL01000021.1 GCA_002448495.1 Pseudoselenomonas ruminantium
CCTCTTGACGGGGAGCGGTTCACTGCAAAACCAAGCAACCGCCTTTTTATCTCTCCCACAGAGAGCCACGGGATTTTTTCATACTCTCTTTTTTGTTTATTTGGCATGAAAAATTCCCCCTATTATGACAGTTTGATTTGTTACTGTCTCTTATAGGGGGAGCATATCAGTTTTTGAGCCTATCTCAAAAGAAATCTCTCCTACTCGATTCTGCATGTTATAATGGAGTAAGATAATATCATTTACAAGCGAGGCGCTTTTTATGGGATCGACCACTCCACTCTGGAAGAAAAATCTTTTTATATGTTGTATAGCATCGTTTATCGTATCGGTAGGCATGAGTCAGATGGCTCCAATCCTTCCGTTATATATTGCTGAGCTTGGCATCGATGATCCTGCGGATGTTGCTCGATGGTCAGGCATTGTATTTGGCTGTAATTTTATCAGCCTGGCGATTTTCTCACCGATATGGGGCAGGCTTTCGGATCGACTCGGACGAAAGCCCATGATTCTGCGTGCTTCTGGTTGGCTTGGTCTTATCATGATTGGCATGGGATTTGCTCAAAGCGTATGGCATCTGGTGATTCTGCGCCTGCTTCAGGGATGCCTGAGTGGTTTTCAGGCTGCTGTCATTCCACTGCTGGCACAGGAAACACCGAAGCGGCGTTCGGGATGGGCCATGGGTATATTTTTTACTGCGCAGGTATCCGGTGGACTCATGGGCCCAATCTTTGGCGGCTGGCTTAGTGAGAGCATTGGTTTCCGTAATGCGTTCCTCCTGATTGGCATATGTTGCTTGCTGGGATTTTTGGCATTGACACAGGTAAGGGAAACAAAAATGCCAGCACGTAAAAAAGTTGCTGCGGTCGAGTTGCCATCCTTCCGCGAACTGCCGCAGCATAACATCATTCTCGGCGTTTTCCTGACGACCATTTTGCTTCATTTCTCCCTGTCCTGTGTTGCTCCAATTCTTACGGTTTATGTGCAGGAGATTGCCGGAAACATCGATCATCTGGCCATCGTATCGGGGGCTATATTTTCTGCCGCAGGTTTTGCCAGTATGCTGTTTGCCTCAAGATTCGGCAGATTGGCCGACCGCATCGGTTCAGAGCGCATTTTATTTTCCTGTTTGCTCCTTTCTGGCCTTGTTACTATCCCGCAAGGTATGGTGACTGCACCATGGCAGTTGGGGATTTTGCGCTTCTTTCATGGCATAGCGATTGCCGGTCTTATGCCATCGACCAATAACCTTATCCGGCAATTAGCGCCATCGGCGCTAATGGGACGGATTTTTGGCATCAATCAGTCCGCTCAATTTATCGGCATGTTCACAGGTGCGTTTTTCGGGGGGCAGTTGGCGGCCAGTATTGGTATCCGCAATCTTTTCCTGCTCGTAGCTGCTTTGTTGCTGGGCAATGCCCTTTGGTGCCGGCTTTGCATCTGTCCAAAATCAAAAAAATAAAGAGGAGCCCCAAAATAGGCACTGTGATGGATGCAAAAGCATTTTCATAGTGCCGAAAATTCGCTAAAAACGAATACAATTATTTTCCTAACCGTTTCATAACCTCTGAATGCGTCAATGACTTACCTGTCTTAATATCCTTATATGTATTGTTTTCTGAAGCTATCCCCAATCCCAACCATCCAATGTCGATATGTGCCTCTATACCGTATTTATCTTTCAATTTCTGTACAATGCTTTGTTTAGTAATTTCACTAAGTCCCGGTATGTGCGTCCCAAGCCCTGAGGGATTCGGTGTTATGGCAGAATGTAGTTCGACCATTTCCCTATGCGTGCCGCCTGCGACATTTTCCAATTCCATATCGCTCATCTTTCCATTTTCAAATTTTTTCATTATGTTTTCCTCCTCACATCTTTAAGTGTTGTTATCTTGCTTTCTGTTCTTTATATCCCCGAAGTAGGAAAAGTGTTATGGACTTATGAAAAAAATTTCATAGGCAGTAAGAAAATTGGCGATAGCATGGGAAATGTTCTTTTCATCTCTGGATTCAAATGATACAATAGGCATGGCGTAAAACCTCCTTGGAAAATGATTTGTTAGCACTTCTATTGTACCAAGTTTTGAGGCTTTACGCCTTTTTTATCTTCTGAGATATACAGTTTTCAAGGAACTTCATCTATTATGGGTGTGGGAAGTTTGAGTTATTTACACTAGGAAACCTTTTATTGCGCAGATACCGAACTGCTGCCAGCCCCGCCTCCGCGCCCTGATATACCGCCTTGGCAATCTGCAACAGCCCGCCGGTGCAATCACCTGCCGCAAAGAGTCCCGGCACATTCGTAGCACCATGGGCATCAATTTGGATATGGTTTCCATCAAGCTGCGCACCAATTTTTTTGGCGATGGCGGTACTGCCTGCCGTCCCCAAAGCCATAAATACGCCGTCCAGCTTTAACTGCGTGCCATCGGCAAAGAGAACCTTCTCCACCCGCTCACCGCCTTCTATAGCGGCGATTTTTGCCGTGCAGACGCGGATTGCCTGCGGAACTTCTGCGGCAGGTTCTGTACCATTCGTCAGCATAAATACCTGTGCCGCATGCGGTAATAACGCCTGTGCTTCATGCAGGGCATAAACGCCAGCGCCGACCACAGCCACTGTCTTGCCACGGTAAAAGAACGCATCACAGGTTGCACAGTAGCTTATGCCCTTGCCCGCAAATTCTTTCACACCCGGTACATTGAGCGACTGCCTGTACGCCCCCGTTGCCACAATTACGCTGTCCGCGGTCAGCATATGGTCTTTACCCGTAATCTTAAAGCCGGTAAAGGTATCGTTGAACAACAGGCTTAAAAGTTCGTCTTCCACAAACTCCACGCCGATATTCTTTGCCCCTTCAATCCCTCGCACATACAGTTCAGCTCCCGAAACCGGCTCAGAGAGCCCATAGTAATTTTCAATCTTCTCTGCCTTCGCCAGTCCGCTAAGAGACAGCCCCTTGCTGAGCACCGTTACCTCTGCCCCGCCCCGCCGGGCATAAAGCGCTGCTGATACCCCCGCCGGCCCGGAGCCAATGATTACCACATTCCCCATAAAAAACACTCCTCGACCAAAATTTTTCTGTCCTAAACATAGCAAAAGACCGCCCCACCGTAAAGTGAGCCGGTCACGAATTATGCGATTTTCTTAGTAACTGGGGTGTTTCTTCACGTAATCCACCGGTCTGCTCCAATCCACATGCACCTTCGTGTTATTCCACAGACGGGTCAGCGCCAGTTTGAAGCTTTTTACATCGGCCAGCGGGTTGATTTCTTCCGGCGTAAAGTCCATGAGGGTTTCATGGGGCACGTTGATGCTGTGCGTCTCTGCCAGATATTTTTCCGTCAGGCTCTTGGCTTCTTCATTCTTAATGTTGACGGTTGCCGTTTTGCTCTCTCCATCATAATCTATCCAACCCAAATCATGGCCAAAGCTTATGGCTACGCTGAATTTATTTTCCATGGCAATTTCTCCTTTTTGACATCATTCTCTGTTTCTAATTATATATGATTCAGACCCTTTTTACAAATTTTTGGCCAAAATAACCAAATTAAATAAATATTTTCAAAAGTTTGCATTTGTCAAGTCTTGCACTTGTATTTTTTTTATGCTACTATACTTACAAAGAAGGATAAGCCTGGGGTGTGCGTGGGCTTTTGGAATGTCCAACCTACATTTTTTACAGGGAGCCTGATTTGATTTTAGTGGAAGTTCGCCTCGGCGTCTTGCGGAAGCTAAACTTAGGGCACCCACCTGCTGGTCGCAGGTTTTGGGCATTTAAAGCAACGGCAGTTTGGACCCCTTCTTTGAAAAGGGAGTGTTAACCTAGGGTAGCATTCCCTTTTCGCGTATCTGCATACAAATCAATGCAGATACGGACGCAAATTAATGGCCACTTCATTGAGATGGGTAATTTTCGGCTCTGCAGATGGAACTGTCTGTACCGAGGCCTGAGTCTCATCAACAATCTCAATATTATCCAGCATCTGCCGCATCTGGCCGCGAATGCCTTCCAAATATATTTCCCGCAGGTTCTTCTGTTCCTGCTTTTCCTCATCATTTAATCCCACTGAACGCTGCTTGCGGGACAGTTCATTGATACGTGCAATTAATTCCTTGGTGATCATAAAAAGCCTCTCTTTCTCATGAGCTTTATACACAACGCAATATTATACCTTTCGCCCATGTCCTTGTCAAAAAAAAACCGCATTCATAGCAAAACAGATTGCCAAAGGCTGTTTCGTTTTAGTATAATAAATTTGGTCTTATGACCTAAATATAATTCCATAGGAGGTTCGGACGTTTTGGAACCTGGCATTAACTTTTCTACGTTGGAGGAACAGATTCTCCTCCTGAAAGAAGCCACGGACGCAGTGCTCCTGGACACAATCGGTCTGGGGCAAAAAATGCAGGAAGCGTTTGGACAACATGCCGTTACTTCCCTCAGTTCGCAGATGTTGTGGACGACTCTGCAATCTGAAAACTGACGGCAAAAACGGAGCAGGAAAATCTCTGCTCCAGCAACCTCAAACGGCCCGCAGGCTCAAAAATGCCTGCGGGCCGCTTTTTGTTGAAACGAAAAACTGCTTGAAGGAAAATACAGCTTTGGTGAAGAACTATTTAGGAAAATCAATATCGATTTAATGTGGTCACGTTATGGAGGCGATATCATGCGGATTGGTGTACCCAAGGAAATCAAGAATAATGAGAATCGTGTGGGACTTACCCCGGCAGGAGCAGAGGCACTGGTAAAGGCCGGTCATACGGTTTTCGTAGAACAAGGCGGCGGTCTGGGCAGCGGCTTTACCGATGAGGATTATGTTGCCGTAGGAGCTTCTATCACGGCAGATAAAAAGCAGTTATTTGCTGATGCCGAAATGATTATCAAGGTAAAGGAACCTTTGCCGGAGGAATATGACCTTTTTCATGCGGGACAGATTCTCTTTACTTACCTTCATTTAGCACCGGAACCGGAACTCACGGCGGCCCTGCTGAACCATAATGTGACGGGAATCGCCTATGAAACCGTAGTGGGCAAAGACGGGCGTTCACTGCCGCTGCTGGCTCCCATGAGCGAAATTGCCGGACGCATGTCCGTACAAATCGGTGCGCAGTTTTTGGAAAGCCGTTATGGCGGCGCAGGTGTGCTTTTGGGCGGTGTCAGCGGCGTAGCTTCCGGACAGGTGGTTATCATCGGCGGCGGCGTTGTCGGCACCAATGCAGCCAAAGTTGCCGCAGGCTTGGGCGCCCGCGTGACGGTAATTGACCTGTCCATTGACCGCTTGCGCTATTTGGATGATGTTTTCGGCGGACGGGTGTCCACGGTAATGTCCAACAGTTTCAACATCGCCGAATGGGTGGCACGTGCCGACCTGCTCATTGGCGCAGTTCTGGTTCCCGGTGCCAAAACTCCGCAGCTTGTGACGGAAGATATGGTAAAGACCATGAAAAAAGGTTCCGTCATCGTGGACGTTGCCATTGACCAGGGCGGCAGCATTGCAACCTGCGACCGGGTGACCACACACGAAAATCCCACCTTTACCAAACATGGCGTGGTGCATTATTCGGTAGCCAATATCCCCGGTGCCGTCTCCCGCACCTCTACGCTGGCACTTACGAACGCTACCCTGCCTTATGCCCTGAAGATTGCCGGCAAAGGCTGGAAAGCCGCCTGCGGTGAAGATGCCGGACTCGCAGAAGGGCTGAATACCGTAGCCGGCAAATTGATCAATCGTCCGGTGGCAGAGGCTTTAGGATTAACATTCACGGATAAACAAGCATTCCTGCGCGCTTAACCGCTTGGGATGCCGGCCAACGAGCCAAATACAAAACAGCATAAAAAAACGGCGTATGGTACAATACAGACCATACGCCAATTTTTTTACTTTTAATCTGCCACCAGATGTGGACGGCGTTTTAACTGCGTAAAGATAATCAAAGCAAAGATGGACAGCCCAATACCATCGGTGACAATCCCCGGCTGAATCATCAAGAGGCCGGCCACGATGAGAATCAGACGCTCATAGCCCTTGCAGTCCACTGCCAGATAGCCAATCAACGCCGAGCTTATCGCCACCATGCCGCAAAGCGCCGTCACCGTAAACAGGACAAGTTCGGCCATGGTGCCGCTCATCATCAGCAGCACCGGC
>DJYL01000145.1:0-5015 GCA_002448495.1 Pseudoselenomonas ruminantium
TTTTCTTTTGCCTGTTATTGCTGCAAATATCTATTGATGTCCTTTTGTACCTGATTCAGCGCACTGCCTATCGACACCCCTTCCTGCACCATATGCTGCAGCTTATGGTCAGCCAGATTCATCGCCTCATGATAGCGGGAAAATTTGGGTTCGGTTATGGAATCATCCATGACCTGACTGACGATTTGCAGATTCATTTCTTCACTGCCGGGAGTAGACGCCGTAAACAACGCCTGTGCCCGCGGAGATTCCACCACATCACGGCGGGCAGGCACGCCCTGCGTCATCGTGAGCAGCGATTCCTGAATTGCGGGGTCATAGCAAAGGGTCTTCAAGAGCTCCCAGGACAAACGCGGCTCGCTTGTACGCGCACTGATGCCCATAATCATGACCTGCATAATCGAAGAATTATGTCCGGAAGGGCCCGCCGGCAGCTTAATGCAGTCCCATTCAAAGGAACTGTATTTTTTTATACGCCAAGGGTAAGGCTTATATGTGCGATATTCGGCAAAGGTAAACGGACGAAATGCCACCCTGCCCATATCGAAGTCCTTCGCCGTGACCTCCTGCCCCTGATTAACGGCATGCAGTTCAGCCATAAACCGCATAACTTCCTCCATGTTCTGCGTGGTAAAATTCGCATTTTTGCCATCGGCAGAAAAGATTTTCACCTCATTTGTCAGCGCCGCCTTGCGCCAGTTATAGTCATAAACACCAAACTGATCCAAACGGCCATCACCATCCGTATCGCGGGTTACGGCCTTGCAAATACGCAGAAAATCCCGCCATGTCCAGTCATTGCGCGGAATGGCAATGCCCTCTTTCGCCAGCAGAGTTTTATTCACAAACATCAGTGTCGGCACTGCCCCCACAGGCAGTGCATAGCTTTCCCCCTGCCAGCGTCCATAGTCCAGTGCCATCGGATAAAAAACATCCTGATTAAAATCGGTATCCATGCCCATAGACCGATCCAAGGGGGCCAATGCACCACTCGAAGCATATAGGGCAAAATCCGTTCCCGGCACGACAAAAACATCAGGCTCGTCGCCGTTCAGCAGGCGTTCCGCCAGCCATTCGGAGTAGTCCTCCTTGCGAATGCCGCTGACGTATTTGACCTTCACGCCGGGATGTTCTGCCTCAAACCGCGTGATAGCCGCCTCCAATAAAGCATACGGCTCACCTTCCGGCACATTCCAGTTGCTCCCGGCAAAAAAACCCACCGTGAGCACTTTCGGACGCGTCAGATACCAGCCCAAAAAACAGGTCAAAAACACCAAAAAAGCCAGATAGAGGGCAAAACCACGCTTCACGATACATCCACCTCTGCAGCGGCCAGCCCCGTCTGGACAGCCCAAATCGCCAGCTGGGTACGGTCACGCAGGCCCAGTTTGGCCAGCGTACTCGACAGACTGTTGCGCACGGTTCCCTCCGAAAGCCGCAGACGCTCGGCGATTTCCTTATTGGAAAGGCCATGTCCCACCAGATGCGCAATATTACGTTCTGTACGGCTAAGCCCTTCAGCAACCGGCCCCGTTTCCACAGCGCTGCTTCCCTGCGCCATCTGATTGAAGAACTTCACCACTTTGGCTACAATTCCCGGATTAATCATTGCACCGCCGGATACTACAGTCCGGATAGCTCCCGTAAGTTCAGGAACCGAAACACCTTTTAAGAGATAGCCGCTGGCGCCATATTTCAACGCATTAAACACATATTCATCATCATCAAAAGTGGTAAGAATGATGATTTTCACTGCCGGATAGAGCTGCTTCACTTCACGGGTAGCCTCTACGCCGTCCAATTCCGGCATGCGCACATCCATCAGAATGACATCCGGCTGCCCGGCCTTGAGCATATCCATCAAAATCTGCCCGTTTTCCGCTGCGCCGGTCACTTCGATATCCTCATTCTGATCCAGAACAATCTTCAGGCTCTCCCGTATGAGTTCCTGATCATCGGCGATAACAACTTTTATCATTCCGTATCCTCCCCGTGATTATCTATTACACTTCTGCCCATGGGGATAGTTGCCTCCAAAGTAAAGCCCTTATCACTCCAATAGCGGAGCCGCCCATGCAGCAGTTCCAGCCGTTCCTCCATATGACGCAGGCCAAATCCCTGCTTAGGTTCTGCGCATCCTCTGCCATTATCGGCAATGATGATGTAAAACCTGCCCGGTTCCAGCCCGCAGGTAACGGTCACTTTCGTCGCCTTGCCATGACGGCGGGCATTGGTGATGCCCTCCTGCACAATGCGGTAAATAACTTCTTCCTCGTCTTCCCGCAGCTTTTCCGGCCACCCCATCTCCACCAGCTGAATATCCACACCGGATGAAGCGGAAAACTCCGCAATGACCTTTTTAATCGCCTGTTGCAGCGGCAATTTCTCCAAATCATCCGGGCGCAGCTTCTTTACGGAACGGCGGACATCCACAATGCCATGACGGGCGGTCTCCCGGATTTTTTCCAGCTGCTTTTTCACCACTGCCGGAGCGGCATCCACCAGCACAATGCAGGCATCCAGCCCGGCGGCAATGCCGGTCAGGGTATGGCCTAAAGTATCGTGAATCTCTCTGGCCAAACGGTTGCGCTCCCGCGTCTCTGCCGTGCGTTCAGCCTCCAATGCATAGGCCCGCAGACGCACATTGGCCTCTTCGAGCTGCTTATTCAGACTGGCTATGCGTTCCTTTTCGTGATGCTGGCTCTGCACCAACAGCACCAAGTACAGGACAAATAACACGATGTTCAACGATTGGAAGGCATTTTTTATCGCCAGCAAAACTGACTGTACCTCTGGCCGGTAATACGCCGCATACACATCAAAAGGTGCCACATGACGTTGAAAAATCGCCATATTGTAATTGGCCATAAAATAAAGCCCCAGCATGGCCACCAGCAGCAGCCAGCTTTGATTCTCCCCGTGATAACGATGCATAAGGTCTGCCACCGCCAACAGGACTATACCATCATAGGCCAGATTAAGACTTTTCATCAACAGCATACAAGTGCCGATTTCCGCAGCAAAAATAAGCTGCCGCTGTCCCGCCGCCATGCCGCTATGGCGATAGAGTTTCCCCAAAAACAGCAGCAGGGCATAGGCGCCCATAGACAGCCAAAAACCTTTCATCGCCGGCAAGGGCACAATGGGCAAAGTGGACAAAAATTCATGAGCACTCATGGTGCTGACAATCTTTTGCTGGGTAAGGCACATAAACCCTGCCATCAAGAGAACAACCAACCCATTATACAGCCCCAAAAGTCCATAGAGCCATTCCAGCCGCCGCTGTTCCGGCGTATAGCTCCCCGTCATCAATCCCATCCTCTCAAACTCGTCCCCAGATTTTCCTTGGTGATAAGCTGGGTGGGCAGACGCATAAGCTTGGGCACCTGCTCACCCGCCAGTATCTTATAGGCCTGCTCTGCCGCATTGCGCCCCAGGGCACGCGGTGACTGCCCGGCTGTTGCCATCATATGCCCACCGGCAATCATTTCCTTGGTTTCCGGCACGCCATCCACACCATAGACCAGCACCTTATCCAACCGTCCAACCGTCTGCAGTGCCGCCATGGCGCCCATCGCCGCAGGGTCATTTAAGGCCATAACCACATCAATATCCGGATGGCGGGTGAGCATTTCCTGCATCGCCGGCATAGCCAGTTCCAACTGCCCCCGGCACTCGGCCTGATCCACCACCACAAAACGAGGATTAACCGCCAAGCCATCCAAAAAGCCCTGAATTCTGTCCACAGAGGAACGAGCCTCCGAATGCTTGAGCAGGGCGATTTTGCCGCCATCGGCATGCGCGAGCAAATGCTCGGCACATTGCTGACCGGCCAGATAATTATCCGACACGACCGTGGCCGCCACAGAATTTTCATCCTCTACATTGGTATCTACGGCAATCACCGGCACATGGGCTTCCTGCGCTAATTTCAAGGCCGGCGCAATGCGCTGCCAGTCCACAGGATTGATGAAGATAAGCTCTACACCGCTTTCAATCAGCTCCCTGACAGCCTCCTCCTGTCGTTCTACAGACAATGCCGGGTCACGGGATATCAGAATATCTCCACGTCTGCTCACCTCCATGCGAATTTCTTCATCCACAATTTCATAAAAAGGATTGTTGAGCGTCATATAGACGGCACCGAATTTATGCCGGTGTTCAGCCTGCCGCAGTGAATAATCCGTCTGCATAATCTGCCACATAACCAAAGCAGCCAGGAACAGCAGTAGAACTCCCATCACGCTCCAAAACAACCTTTCCCCCCGCTCCATACCTGCAAACTCCGCCTTTCTCCGTCAATATCAATCAAATTATACCGCGTACAGCATCATTTTGCCATAGGCAGGCAAGTTCTGGTAAAAATTTTCTTAATATCGTACAAATGTCCTCGTATTTTCACGACAAAATATGATATAATAAGAGATAAGACTCATAATGTTTCTGGAATGTATGTGTAGAAGATAATGATTATTTTAGGAGGAATGAACAGCATGGACATTAAGTACGATGTAGCCATCACTTCCATCGGCAATCTGGCTAAAACTTTTCTGACTAACAACAACAGTGCTATCCTGTTAGATGAAGGCATCCGCCCCAACCTTTCGGATATGGTACTGGAACACACCCCCGGCAAATTGGAAGAAGATATCAAGAAAGGTGACAAACTGCTGATGGGCGGCCTCAAGTACACCATCGAAAAAGTTGGCGATGCCGTCAACGATAACCTGCGTGAGGAAGGCCATTGCACACTGGTATTCAACGCGGAAGGCTCCATGCCCGGCCAGATTATCCTCAAAGGCCCAGCCCTGCCCGTACTGACTGTCGGCGCACATATTACCTTTACGAAGAAATAAATACAGCATTTGTGGGACTGCGGTAAATCGCAGTCCTTTTTTCATATTGGCTGGCAGGATTATACCATTTTCAGCGCGAAGTTATTCTTAGCTTCTAATGTCAATCGTTTCACGATTATTTTTTTGATAATTTTGATATATCTGTTTACCTATGGAGGA
>DJYL01000145.1:5099-7615 GCA_002448495.1 Pseudoselenomonas ruminantium
TTTTGCTGGGGATTTTTCTGCCCGCCCGCATGATGGCTATGGCGGAACTGAAAGTCGGTTATGTACCGGGCACGGGTTTTTTGGAAGAAGACATGCCCGGGCATATGCGGGGCAACGGCTATGAGTATATGGAATTCCTCTCCGGCTTTTTAGGCGCGAAGTTTTCCTATGTTCCCTGCGTGAACTGGTGGGAAGCCGGAGCAAAACTGGAAAACCATGAAATCGACCTGCTGCCTGCCATGCCGGGAAATTACAAGACCTTGCCCTTTGCCGTGCGCACCGACCATGTCATTGCCCGTTTTCCCATGGAGCTGGTGGTACAGGATGATTTTGCTGGCGGTCATGTACGCCTGGGAACACTGGACTACAACTATCCCACACCCAGTCTTGCCAAAGCGGCCCAAGAACATGGCTTCAGCTATGAGCTGATTTTCTTCAGCGACCCCGGGGAAATGAAACAGGCCTTTGCCGCCCGCCAGCTGGATGGTTTCGTGCAGCCCCTGCTCCATCCGGAAAAAAGCGAACGGGTACTGGCTATCTTTGACCGGGTCAGCTACCGCCTGCTTGTCCACCGTGACCGTCCAGAACTTTTGGCACAAGTCAATGCCGCTCAGGACAGCCTGCTGCTGAACCAGCCCAATATCCGCAACCGCCTCAACGATAAGTATGAACGGGCCAAAGGCTTTCCGCTGGTGCTCTCCCCCGCCGAAAAAGCTTACCTGCAGGAAAAGGGCACCTTTCATGTGGCCGTATTGATGAGGACGAAGCCTTACTTCTATCGGGATGAGGAGGGAAATTGGGCAGGTGCCACCCAGGCACTGCTGAACCAGTTAGAGCAGGATTTAGGCATTACGATTGAACTTGTGGAAGTCAATTCCCTAAATGAGCTACACCGACTGCTCAGCCGCGGAACCATTGACTTCGTTGCCGATGTTCCCTGCGATTTCAGCTGGTTGGACAGCCTGGGCCTTATGCCTACCCAGTCTTATTTAGAGATTGGCTATGTTCCCGTAACCCGGCATGGCGCACAAAGTTCCCGCCCGCCCAAAGCAGCCGTTGTCGAGGGAAACTTTGAAACTGCCGCTTTCACCATGACCCAATATCCCAGTGAGCAGATTATCAGCCGCAGCAGCTGGGAAGAATGTTTTGCGGCTGTCGGCAGCGGCCTTGCCGATGTCACCTATGCCCCCCGCGCCACTGTTCCCTATCTGATGGAGGCGGTATCTGCCTATAATCTTTCTGCCGATACCGAAAGCATTTTTTTGGAATCCATCAGCCTGGGTGTAGCCAAAGAGGCCAATCCCCTGTTGTGGCAGATACTCGACAAGGAAATCAACCATCTTCCCCCCCGCCTTGCAGCCGAGTCCTTGAGCCAGACGGCGCACGAAAATGTCCACCATCTGAACCCGGTCTATCTGCTCTACCACTATCCCCTGCAAGCAGCCCTCCTGATCTTCCTGATTATGGGTTCTCTTGCAGGTATTATCTACTATCGCTTCCGCCAGCAAAAACGCAAGCTGACGGCTATGGAGGAAAAAACATGAGTACATTGCCAACCATCTTAATCGTTGATGATGATGAAATGAATATCGTCATGGCCAAGAGCATTTTGGAAATGAAGGTGCGGGCAGAAATTTTAACAGCCAGCAGTGGCACAGCCTGTCTTGACCTGCTCCGCGGACGGCAAAATCCCGTTGACCTCATTCTGCTGGATATCGCCATGCCCGGTATGGACGGTTTGCAGACCCTTGCCGCCATCCGCAAAGACCCTATCCTCAAGAACAGCAAGGTCATCTTCCTGACCGCCGCTGCCGACAAGGAAACCATTGTCAAGGCCAGCCAGTTGAAAATTGCCGACTATGTCAAAAAGCCCTTCGTGCCGGAGGATTTAATCAGCCGGGTCGAAAAACACCTTTATCCGGCTATTGATGACCCGGAAGTCAACGATATCTTCAAGGCTTTGGACAATCTGGGCTTGTAAACCGAACAACGCAAGCAGAAAGGAGCGGCCTTATGGGTGAGCATAACCGGCGGGACGGCATTCTGGATGACATCATCATCCCACTTGCCAGCCGTCTCCTCAAAATTCCCTACTTGCGGGCCATACGGGAAACCTTCTGCACCCTGATGCCCGTTATCGTGCTGCTGACCCTCATTGATATGATTGGCTGTCTGCTCTGCGACCCTGCCGGCCCCGTACTGGGTGATGAAGGACTGGGCTTAGGCTTCTTCCTGACAGGCGGCCTCCATGATGAAGCCTATCGCGAATCGGATTTTTATGCGGTTATGAGCCATATCCGCAGCTGCCTGAAAATCACGGTCCTCATCAACTCCCTGCTCTTTTCTCTCGTGCTGACGGAAAAGCTGGCCAAACTCTGGCAGGGGGAACGCACGTCCTCCATCGTTTGCACCGTATCTTCCTATTTATTCCTGCTGGCAGGATTTGACGGGGATTTGAATGCCCTGTCGCTGTACTTTGGCGGGCGCTCATTCTTTCTTGCCCTTCTCATTGCCAC
>DJYL01000228.1 GCA_002448495.1 Pseudoselenomonas ruminantium
GGTACCGCCGATACCAACACCGACCACCATCGGCGGGCAGGGATTCATGCTGGCATGGAGGATGATGTCCATAACGGCTTTCTTGACACCTTCCACACCGTCTGCCGGCACCAGCATCTTGACGCCGGATTTGTTCTCAGAACCAAAGCCCTTCGGCGCCACGGTGATTTTGAGCTTATCACCGGCAACAATCTTCGTGTAAATGACACCCGGCGTATTGTCCTTGGTGTTCACACGGTTGAAAAGCGGTTCGCCGACCACGGATTTACGCAGGTAGCCTTCCGTGTAGCCTTTGGAAATACCGGCATTTACCGCATCTTCCAAGAGGCCGCCGGTGATGTGCAAATCCTGACCAACTTCCAGGAATACGATGGTCATGCCCGTATCCTGACAGTAAGGACGGTCTTCGGCCTTGGCGATTTCCGCATTGCGGATAATCTGATCCAGAACATTCTGGCCAACCGGAGAAGTTTCCGTCTCTCTTGCCTTCTTCATGGCGTTGTACACGTCATCCGGAAGGTAATAGGCCGCTTCTTTGCACATCTGTGCCACGGTTTCCGTGATTTGTTTTGCGTCAATTTCTCGCAAAGTAATCCCTCCCATAAATACACTTTATCACACATCAGCAGGCCAATAATAACACATTTCCTATTGTTTTTCAAGCATTCGGAACATGTGCTTAGACCGCATAAATAGTGAATTGGATTCACTTTTATGTATCCTGCTGCCTCTAATTGTGACTTCTATCACATCAATATTTATATTAGATATTCGCAAAAAAAATCCTGCTAAAAGCAGGACTTTTTTTAAAAAAAATATAAAATTCTTCTATTTGATAATCATTATATGATTAATTTCATTTATATTCTTAGCCGTTTTACACGAGGCCGTTTATGAGGTTCTAAATCCATGACCATAAACGAGCCATTGGCGGCATCCCGTGGACGCGAAATACTGCCGGGATTCAGGATAAGAACATCCTCTATAATCTCCTCCACTGCCACATGCGTATGACCATAGACCGCAATATCTGCTCCGACATCCAAAGCTGCCTGCTGCAAATTATTCAAGCCAAAATTTACACCAAACAGATGCCCATGCGTCAAAAGTATGGTATGTCCGGCAATATCAACGGTTTCATAATCCGGCAGATGCCCGCCGGGCCAGTCATTATTCCCCGCCACTTTGATGACTTCTTTATCCGTTACCATGGCCAGATAATCGGCATCCATGGCAATATCACCGGCAAAGAGCCACAACTCAACATCCTCGGCTTCCTTATGAGCCAGCATCAAATCAATATGCGAATAACTGCCGTGGCTGTCACTGACCATGCCTATCTTCATGCCAAATGTTCCTCCAGCTTCTGGGTTAGTTTCCGCAGCGCCCGCCCCCGATGACTGATGCGGGTCTTTTCTTCCAGCGTCAGTTCTGCCATGGTGCGTCCGGCATACTCATTGGTGTAAAAATACGGGTCATAGCCAAAGCCGTTTTTCCCGTGCGGAATCTTCTTTACCGTGCCATCACAGCGTCCATCGGCAGTCAACATCGTGCCGTCCGTATCGACAAGGCACAAGGAACAGCGGTAATTGGCAGGCGATTCCTCCACATCAGCAATGCACAGTTCTTCCAGCATTTTCTGGTTGTTGGCCCAGTCCTCGGCATTGTAGCCGGCAAAGCGGGACGAATACACGCCCGGACGCCCGCCGAGCACCGCCACCTCAAGACCGGAATCATCGGCCAAGCAGGCACAGCCTGTTTTTTCCATATAAAATCTGGCCTTTATCGCAGCATTTTCGGCAAAGGTTTCCCCGTCTTCAATCGCATTAGGCAGCTGCCCGAATTCCGACAACGCTACCACTTCCACCGGCAGATGGGCAAAGGCGTCCTTCATTTCCCGCACTTTACCCGCATTTTTCGTGGCAATGACAATCTTTTTCATGTAAAACTCCCTAACTCAATTACCCCTCGCGGCCCACCAGCCATACCAGCTGGCCGCCCAATATATCCTTCTCGTAGGAGATAAGCTCCCTGCAGCCTTTTTCTCCTAAGGTCAGCAGGCTTGTAAGTTCCTGATGGTCAAAGGGCCGGCCTTCACCAGTCCCCTGAACCTCAACAAACTTGCCAAAGCCCGTCATGACGACATTCATATCCACCATCGCCGTGGAATCTTCCTCATAACAGAGGTCAAGGATTGGCTCGTTATCCTTGCTTATGCCCACACTGATGGCCGCCAGAAAATCCTTAACGGGAAAGATATTCCCCTTCTGATAAAAAGTCGAACAAGCCTCCACCAGTGCCACAAAAGCCCCCGTGACCGAAGCCGTACGCGTACCGCCGTCAGCCTGAATCACATCGCAGTCAATCATGATGGTGCGCTCACCTAAAGCCTTGGTATCCACTACCGAACGCAAGCTGCGGCCAATCAGCCGTTCGATTTCCTGCGTACGGCCGGACTGCTTGCCCTTCACCGCCTCCCGCTGCGTGCGGGTGCCTGTGGCGCTGGGAAGCAGCGAATATTCTGCCGTAATCCAGCCTTCACCGGTGCCTTTCAGAAAGAACGGTACCCGTTCTTCTACAGTCGCCGCGCAGATTACCTTGGTATTGCCCATTTCAATGAGCACGGAACCTGCGGGGTATTTCTGAAACTTGCGGTGAATTTTGCAGGGGCGCAATTCGTCTGCCGCACGATGCCTGAAACGCTCCATATCCTCACTCCTAAAAAAGAGCCGTGAACTAGCACAGCTCTCCTCAATAACTTATTTGCTTTCCTGATACTGCTTGTAATTCTTGATGATACAGATTGGTGTCTTCTGGGAAGCGTTGCCGAACGGATTATCAATGAGCAGCTTGCGGGCAATCTCGCCGTCTACACCATCGGTAATGCCCACCACACGGCTGCGCTTGAGGTCGTTAACATCGGCAATCATCGCACCGAAGCAGCCCAGACGCTCTTTAATGCGTTTTACGACCTCGTACGGTTCGCCCGGTCCATAAACGATACATTTATCAAACGGAGGCATCGTGCCCGTAACGTCATCAATCATGGCCGTTTCCTTGCCACCCCAAACGTAGAACATACCAGACTTGCCAAAGATTTTGGCGATGAAGCCGGCGAACAGAGCAAAGGCTACCCGCCATTTGCCCTCCACGTCCATCAGGGACTGCATGCCATGCGGCGAAGCCAAGGAACCATAATCCGGGATAAAGCGGCAGCAGAATTTCGCCAGGTCGGAGATTTCGAGGTCCTCCGGACGTACGAAACGCCCCTGGGTGATGGCTACTACGGATTCTGCACAGCAGAGCAGGTCATTTTCCCCGATTTTATCTTTCGTGTAATGCTCGATGGCATCCACAATATCGTCTTTTTCCGTCAGGATGCGCGTGGGCACCGGGATAAGTTTCATTTCTTCAGCCATATCTATGCCCTCCTTAATCCTTTACCAGCTGAACGCCAGCGAGTTTGGCGATTTCATCAGCCGTGATTTCAATACGCAGTTTCTTGTAATGCTGAACCGTACGGCCCGTTTCCTGCCAAATGAAGTCCACCGGCAGGTCAACCATATGGGACAGTGCTTCTTCAAGGCTCATGCCCTTGCGCGGCGTAAGCTTAATCTTGGCAAAGATGTTCAGGCTGTCTTCGCCGCCCTTGTAACCCTTCTTCTGAATGATTACGGCCTCGAAGTAATCATCCTCACGGACTTCGCCTTCGCGTTCAGCCTTGG
>DJYL01000056.1 GCA_002448495.1 Pseudoselenomonas ruminantium
TCTGGCTTAACCCTGACCGCCTGTCGGATTTAGGGCTGACCGTCGGAGATGTTGAGGATGCCATCAAAGAGCAGAATGTACAGGCTCCGGCAGGTACTATCGGGCAGATGCCTGTGCCGGCCAATCAGGAAAAGCAGTATACAGGCAGCGTACAGGGACGCCTTACCACACCGCAGGAATTTGGCAATGTCATCTTAAAAGCCAAACCGGATGGCTCCTATGTATTTCTCCGGGATGTTGCCCGCGTCGAAACAGGTGCCAAGTCCACGAACATGGTTGCCGATGCCAATGGTGCTCCCTGTGCCGGATTTGGTGTCAAGCTGACGGATGATGCCAATGCCATGGAGACCATCAGCGAAGTCAAAAAGGTATTGGATGAAGCCGCACAAAACTTCCCCGATGATTTGGTATTTATCCCCGTTATCGACAGTACGGAGTATATCAACGAATCCGTCACGGAAGTAATCAATACCTTTAAGGAAGCCCTGATGCTGGTTATCCTCATCGTGTTCCTCTTTTTGCAGAGCTGGCGGGCCACGCTTATTCCGGTACTGGCTATCCCCGTATCCCTTATCGGCACCTTTGCCAGCTTTGTGGCGCTGGGTTTCAGTATCAACACCCTGACGCTTTTTGCCATGGTACTGGCTATCGGTCTGGTGGTCGATGATGCCATCGTTGTTATCGAAAACGTGGAATCCCATATGAAAAAAGACGGCTTAGGGCCGGTGGAGGCAACGGAAGTCGCTATGGATGAAGTGCAGGGGCCGGTAGTGGCCATTGCCTTTGTCCTGTCGGCAGTATTTATTCCCTGTGCCTTCCTGGGCGGCACAACCGGCGTGCTCTATCGCCAGTTTGCCCTGACCATTGCCGTATCCATGGCGCTGTCGGCTTTTATTGCCCTGACGCTGACTCCGGCGTTATGTGCATTGTTGATGAAGCCCCATGACCCCAATAAAAAGAAAAACATTCTGGATCGTTTCTTTGATGGCTTCAACAACTGGTTTGAACGCACGCAGAACCGTTATGTAGGAAAGGTGAGCTGGTTCATCGGCCATGCCAAGGTCAGTGTGGCCTCCCTGCTGGTAATCTGCGTTCTCGCCGGGCTGTGCTTCAAACTGCTGCCCTCAACCTTCGTTCCTGACGAAGACCAGGGATATTTCCTCGCTTCGGTTACCATGCCGGAGGGCACCTCTTTGAATCGCACCTTGGAAACCATGGATGCGCTGAGCGGTGAGTTCAGCGAGATTCCCGGTGTCAAGAACGTCATGAAAATTGCCGGCTATGATGTACTGTCTAACGGTAATAAAGCCAATGCCGGTACATTCTTTATCAGCCTTGATTCCTGGAGCAAGCGGCCCACTTCCGACCTTAGCATTTTCTCCATTGTCAACAAGGCCAATGAACTGCAGGCAAAACATCCGGAGGCTCAGCTTATGGCCTTCCAAACGCCGTCCCTGCCCGGCCTTGGCATGGTGGGCGGCTGGAGTATGGAACTTCTGGATATGACCGGTCATACGGACAAGGAACTAGATGCCATCACCAAGGAACTTTTGGCAGCAGCCAATAAGCGTCCGGAACTTGCCGGTGTGTATACCACATATTCTGTTGAGTCCCCCATCTGTAAGTTTGATGTGAACCGTGAGAAGGTAAAGCAGCTCGGCGTAGACCTCTCCGATGTATTCACGGCCCTGCAGGTCAATTACGGCGGCAGCCAGATAAATGACTTCATGCAGTTCGGACGCAACTACAAGGTTATCATGCAGTCGGATGCCCAGTACCGCAGTGAAAAGGAAGCCTTGAAGTTCAATTATGTGCGTAACCGCGAGGGCAATATGGTTCCTCTGGACAGCCTGCTCACGCCGAAACTTTCCACCTCTACATCCATCATCTCCCGTTTCAACGGCACACGCAGCATCAGTATTCAGGGAAGTGTGGGTGACGGTTACAGCTCCGGACAGGCAATTGCCGCCATGGAAGAAGTGGTACGGCAGACAGCACCGGCAGGCTTCAATATCGAATGGTCGGGCCAGAGCCGCGAGGAAAAGAAATCCGCCAGCTCCACCGGTCAGGTTATGGCCCTCTCGCTGGTGTTCGTCTTCCTTTGCCTGGCAGCCCTCTATGAAAGCTGGAGCGTTCCCTTTGCGGTACTCCTCACGATACCCACGGGACTTTTCGGTGCCTTCTTTGTGCAGTTCGCGCTGTTGATGCTGGAACTCAGCTTTGGGCATTTCAACCCCGGTTTGCAGAACACCGTCTATATGCAGATTGGTGTCATCATGATTATGGGACTGGCAGCCAAAAACGCCATCCTTATCGTGGAATTTGCCAAGGTTCGTGTGGATCATGGCATGGAGCCGGTAAAAGCAGCGATTGAAGCCGCAGGGCTGCGTTTGCGCCCCATTATTATGACCTCGCTGGCCTTTATCATCGGCTGTCTGCCGCTGGCCATGGCTCACGGTGCCGGTGCAGCTGCCAGAAACAGCATGGGCACGGCTGTTGTCGGTGGTATGCTCTTTGCCACCTGTCTGGGAATTTTCCTGATTCCCGTACTCTACGTTATCGTCGTCTGGGTAGCGATGAAACTCGCAGGCAAGAAAAACGCCCCCACAGCGCTGCCAGAGACTGCTGTAAAAGAATGATGAGAGGTGATAAGGTATGAAAAAATGGCTTACATTGCTGATGGCAGCGCTTATGGTCTGCCTGATGACGTCCACAGTCTTTGCGGCCACCAGTCAGGAAAAAATCGCCAAGGAACGGGCGCAAATCGAAAGCCTGCAGGAAAAGGCGCTGCAAAACCTCTATGCCAAGGTTCCCTCTGCGGAAAATGTCATCAAAAACTGCTACGCTTACGCCACCTTGAGCAATACGGGCATAAAGCTGGGCTTGCTCGGTGACGCACACGGCAGAGGCTTGGCGGTAAACAATACCACCGGTGAAAAAATCTATATGCGCATGAAGGAAATGGGCATAGGCATCGGATTGGGTGTGAAAGAGTATGATTTGATTTTCGTCATCAGTACGGAAAGAGCCTGGAACTCCTTTATCTCCGGTGACATCAAGTTCGCCAGCTCGGCCGAAGCCTCAGCCAGCGACGGTCAGGCAGGCGGTGCTGTAGAAGGTGCCTCTCTCGCCGCTAACGGAATCTGGGTGTACCAGATGACGAAAAAGGGACTGGCGCTGGATGCCTCTATAAAGGGAACAAAAATTTATCCTTACAAGAAATTAAATCAGCAATGATTGCCACAGCAAAAGGACATCAGAAATTCGGTAAAACCGATGCACTGATGTCCTTTTTGCGTGTATTCATTACGATGATATTCTTTGTGAAATTTTTTGCCAGAAGGAAAATCGAGGCTTTGCGTCAAATAAGTATCTGAATAATATTTTTAAGTATAATATTCTTAATATTTTGATAAATAATTTTGAAGCAGCAGGGCGAAACGAGAATGAAGCGGGAGGTGAATCCGTAAACGCGCAAAATAGTTGAATCAATGGGAAAGAGGAAAGGAGGAAGAAATATGAACATCTCAAGAAAAGTGTGCAGTTTCTTTTGGGGCGTGCTTATGGCGTTCAGTTTCGCCGCTTGCCTGTGTACTTTCGGGCACGGTTCAGCGGCAGAGGATGCAAAAATGCTGAGCGAAGCGCAAGCGGTGATGAGAGCGCAGTACGGCGAAAACAAACGGATTTCCGCTGGCAGCTATGACCAGTCGCTCGCGGTCAAGTGCGTCAATGGTACCTTTGTCGGCAGGAAGAATGAGGGCGTAATCGCCTACAAGGGCATTCCGTTTGTGGGCAGACAGCCAGTAGGTGAATTGCGCTGGAAAGCGCCTGTGGATGTCGTGCCCGATGATGGCGTGTATGAGGCGTATTACAACGGGAAAGCTCCTGTACAGGATGGAGGTTTATATGAACCTGCTTCCCTTTACGTTCAGGGGGAAGATTGCCTGTATTTGAACGTCTGGAAAGCGGCTGAAGTCTCTGCGAAGAAAAAGCCTGTCATGGTGTGGATACACGGCGGAGCTTATGAGATGGGCGGAACGGTTGACCCCACGTATGAACTGCATAATTTCGTCAAGGAAAATCCTGATGTAATCGCTGTAAGCATCGAGTACAGACTCGGCGTGTTCGGTTTCTTCCATTTATCCCATCTTCCTGACGGCAAGGACTACCCGGACGCGCAGAACTTAGGCCTCATGGATCAGGTAATGGCATTGAAATGGGTACACGAGAACATTGCGGGCTTCGGCGGAGACCCTGAAAACATAACGATCTTCGGTGAGTCCGCCGGCGGCGGCAGTGTCTGCCAGCTTCCCTTGATTCAAGGCTCGCACAAGTATTTCCAGAGAGTCATTGCTCAGAGCGGCGGCATCGTTTTCACGAGGTCAACAGAGCAGGCTGTCGGGTGTACGAATGAATTGATGGAGATTCTTGGCTGCAAAACCGTCGCTGATCTCCAGAAAGTAGATGTCCGGAAGTTGGTGAAAGAAGCAACGGTACTCGGATTGCGCGTAATGCCGGAACGGGACGGAATTTATCTGCCCCTGGATCCCTATGAAGCGTATGCCAACGGCGCGGCAAAGGATATAGATTTC
>DJYL01000019.1 GCA_002448495.1 Pseudoselenomonas ruminantium
ATGACCCAAGCTGAGATTATCAGAGCAGAAAAGCAACTGAAAGACCGCCGGGCGAAAGCCCTTGCAGATTTCAAGGCGGGGCGGAAAAAGTCAAGTGACACCATAGCTATCAAAAAGGCTATTGATGATATGCTGAAACTTTTGGCAAAGAAGAAAAAGAGGGTGCGAAAATGACAGTTTGGGAGAAGTTGGCCCGGGATATCGGCAAAGTGTTGATGGAATGGCACAAGGCTATCCTCAAAGCATTCCACCGCATACGTGGCTTGCCGGAATTTATCGAGTATTGCCAGGAGCAGGAGAGGAAAGCAAGGCGGCGGGCAAAGTATTACCGCCGGATCCGATTCAAGACAATGGAAAGGCATAGGAGGGGGAAGAAATGAGTGAATATCAGACCGGCCTTGTGCTGGGCGCTGTGTTAGGGTGGCTGTTTTCCAGCGTTGTGATTGTCTTAGTGTTGGCCCTGTTTTATGGGGCAGCCGAAAATGAGCGTATACCGAAATGGAGGGCACGCCGTGAAAATCAAAGATTATATCAGGTTGAGAAAGATTGCGGAATTGCGCCGCGCCGGTGGAAAGGTTAATAAAACCCAGCCCCAAAAGAAAAGAAAGTGGGGCGGGCGGAAATGACGGCTTTGTATCAGGATTTTACCGCATGGAAGGCGATAGGCCATATTCGGAATGAGCAAAGACGAAAAAAACGGCAAAGTGGCAAAAAGAAACAGCAGATACGAACAAGATATACACGGTATTTTGAGGAGGCAGCAAATGGACAAGGGGAGAACATGGTTTTGTCAGGAATGCCAGGTGATGATGGAACCACAACCGGCGGGGTTTGATAAATGCCCAGTATGCGGTGCCGAGGCGTGGCCGGACGGAGAAGCACAGTATGAAAAAAGCCCAGCTCATGCTATTTTAGCAGAGAAAGTACATGGTGCATGGCATTGCCAAAAATGCCGTGTGCCTATGATTCCGATTGATGAGAGCTTTTGCAAATGTCCGGAATGTACGGCCGAGGTATGGTATGGGAAGCCCCACCATGAAACGCGGGAGGAGCTGCGGAAAATCATGGAGGAGACAGAGAATTTCCCGCACCTTCCCCATAACTGCGATACCGCTATACTGTACGGCGGTAAAGCAGCTCGGGGCGGAGGCGGTGGTTCGCATGGCAGGAATAACCGAAAAGCTAACCTGAATAAGCCAACCACCACCCAGCTATATAAGAGATTGTGCGACAACTAAGAAGGGACGAAGATGACGGTTGAAAAGTGGATAATCCTAGTAATGGGTATTTGGTGCTGCGCAACAGCTAAAGATTGGTTCGACATAGCTGTTACTATGTTGATTCTGGCCGTGTATTTCATGAAGTAAGGAGCGAGGGGGTTCAGATGGCAGAGGATAATTTTGAAAAATTGTTTGGGAAAAACGGCGAACTTGTGGGGGAAAGGCAAAAACAGGTGATGATGGGTGCAGCACAGATAATTAAGTCACATTGCGATAACATAGGCGGTGATTGTGTTGATAAGCCGAATGTATGCCCATTCCAAAGACCAGCCGCAAATTTTGAGATATTCAAAATATATTGCTGTGGTTTGTATGACTGTCACCCATCGGAATGGGAACTTTAAGGAGGAGTGAGAATATGAAAAAGCAGGCTTTGAGTGTGTCAGTCAAGACCAAGAAAGATACCCAAGTTTTTACCGTCAAGTGGAAGGAAGCAACCGGAGAGGAAAGGCAATGCAAGAGCACGGATTTTCCCCGGCCTGAGTTACTGGATACTTTAACAGCGTTTCTGCCGCTGCTGCCGAATTATACCGGGATTCCAGCGGATAATATCAAGTGGGCGGAAATAGCCGGTGGCAACTTTGAATATACTAAAGGCGGGGCGGTTACATTGTCGTTGGGCGTGGCGGTAGTTATCAAAGGTGTGGGCGGCTATACCTTCAAATCCCCGGAGCTGACTGTGGATTTAGAACATGCTGATATCAACACCGCCGAGGATTGGCGGGACAAATATAGTGCGCTGGCAAAGTTCCTCCATGACGAAATCATCATGTATGCGGAAGGTAAGAGAGCACAAGGCAACTTGTTTGTGGAAGAAGGCGAAACGGATGCGGGAATGGATACTTATGGGGCTGGCGCTTGATGCTGCCGGGGGTAACTTAGCAGATGCGTTAGGAATAATAGCTGTGATTATTGCAGCCTGCTGTTGTGCCTTGGTGGTGGTGATCGGCTTAACGATACGCTTTCTGACTTAGCGCCGTACTGGCGGGCGGCTGGCACTGAGAATAAAATCAAGTTTGACAGTAAAGGTTGAGGAGTGATAACATTAAGGCATAGAAGTGTATCTAACGGCCACTCACAGCAATGTGAGTGGTCTTTTCTATTGCCATTTTTTAACGAACTGAGAAGGTGAAACAGATGACAATGTGTCCAAAGCACAAGCGCATCAAAAGCCGCAAGACGATTCAGGCTGTACGTAAGAGCTATTGCGAGTATTGCGGCAGGCAGGCCACAGGTGAACCTCATCACATGTTTACTGTGGGCAGTGGTGGCGGCGATGTAGAGTATAATCTTATTCAGCTATGCACATGCTGTCACGTTGCGGTGCATGCAGGGAACATTCAAAGAGATGACCTGCTGGCTATTGTTGCTGAACGTGAAGGGTTGAGCGTTGATGAGGTGTACAGATTAAATCGACGGGCTATGGGCTGGGATGTTTGAGCCAGCAAAGCAGTGCATCCGCAACCGGTTGCGGTTTTGATTTTGAGAGCATGGCAGGCCCCCGGGGTGCGTAGGTACTCCTGGGTGGATTTGCCTACACGGGTCTGCGATTCGCGGGCTTTGTCTGCGTGAAAATGAAAAAAACAGGTTGACAAACTGACAAAAAGGGAGGTGGCCGGAACTATGCCAAATGAGAAAGATTCGCGCGCGCGCGTAACAGAAGAAGAAAAGTTTATTTTTAACACGGCGGACACCTGCCAATTCTTCCAAATTTCCCGGGAAACTTTGTCAAGTTGGCAGAAAAAAGGCGCACCGAAAGAGGCGAGGGGCAAATGGAACATAAAAGCATTGATGGAGTGGCGTTATACCGGGAAAAATGCCGAAAGCTCAGAAACCCGCAAACTGCGGGCGGAAGCTGATTTGAAGGAGGCTAAGGCGGCTCAGGAAAAAATAAAACTGGGTGTGACTCAGCAAGAATATATTCCGGCAAGCGTAATTCAGAGCGAACTTGTCCGTTTGCTAGGGAATGTCAAAAAGTCTTTGCTGTCTATGGGGCATAATATCGCGTCTGATTTGGCTGCGCTGGATCCGGAAGCGGTTACAATCGCAAAAAACGAGGTTGACAAACGTGTAAATGATGCGCTTGCCGAATTGTCGGAAGGGAGGCTGTACCGTGGCCACGCGAAGAAAAAAGCAAAGAAATGAGCTAAATTATCCGGATTGGATTATGAATGCACTAGCAGTACTGAAACCGCCGGAAAAACTGACAGTTTCGCAGTGGGCAGATAAGTACCGCATACTGTCAGAACTGGACTCTGCCGCACCAGGGCACTGGCGAACCAGCAAAACACCATATCTTCAAAAGGTTATGGACGCATTTAACGATGATTTTGTCCATGATATTACATTTTGTGCCGGTACCCAGCTGGGGAAAACCAGCGCGGAGCAAAACATGATAGGCTATGCTATAGCACAAGACCCCGGCCCTATGCTCGTTGTTTACCCGTCTAAAGAGTTGGCTAAGTTCACCAGCGAAAAACGCCTGCAGCCACTTATCAAGTTAAGTCCGGAACTATACAAGCATTGGAATGAGAGAGGGAGCACGGATTTAGAGCTTACTTTTGACACAATGTATATAGCACTGGTAGGGGCAAATAGCCCAGCTGGCTTGTCTAGCCGTCCGGCGCGCTATGTGTTCTTTGATGAAATCGACAAGTTTCCAAAGTGGTCAGGAGCAGAGGCGGGGCCACTGGATTTGGCGGCAGAACGTACAAAGACCTTTTACAATTTCAAAGTCGTAAAAGTATCCACACCAACGTTGAAAACTGGCAATATATGGCAGGGATGGGAAACTGCCGATGTGCAATACAAGTATCTTGTCCCCTGCCCCCATTGTGGTGGAATGCAGGAGCTGGAATTTAAGCAAATCAAATGGCCGGAAGACGCGGATGAAACCGAGGCGCGGGCGGCTGCATACTATGAGTGCAAATTTTGTCACGAGATTATCGACGATAGACATAAACCCCAGCTTTTGCGGGAAGGAGAATGGCGGGGAGAGAAGAAAAGCAAGGGCCGTGCCCGTAAAGTGGCTTTTCACTTGAACAGTATTTATTCCCCGTGGCTGACATTTGGGGATGTTGCGGCAAAATTTCTGTCCAGTAGAAATGACCCGCCGCTACTCATGAACTTTATCAACTCATGGCTGGCAGAGCCGTGGGTAGATAAGTCAAGCCGTATGCAGTCGGATGTGGTGATGGAGAAGCAGTTACCGTATGAACGAGGTACAATGCCACCACAGGCCCAGCTGTTGACCATGGGGATTGACGTACAGCTGGATCATTTTTGGTATTCTGTCCGCGCGTGGGGGCCTCATCTTACCAGTTGGCTGGTGGATTATGGGCGATTAGAAACATGGGCGGATATTGAAGTGGTGCTGGAACGTAATTTTCCGGATACCAACGGGGAGATACATAATATCAATTTGGCTTGCATGGATAGTGGTTATAATACAGACGAGGTATTTGCTTTTTGCGCCCATCATTTAGGGTTGGTGGTGCCAACTAAAGGCGCAAGTAACCCGCTGAAATCACGCTATCAAGTAAGCGTTATTGACAAATTTGATGGCTTTGGTCTGCGGCAGTACCTCATGGATACCAACCAGTTGAAGAATTTCATAGCATCCCGGATGAGCATTGACCCAGGGGCGGCAGGAAGCTGGAATGTGTACCGGGATGTTGACCGAGAGTATTGTGATCAGATATGCAGTGAGCAGCGGGTGGAGAAAAAGGACAAAAAAGGCCGCGTAACCACCGGATGGGAGCCAATCAGCTCACACGCGGCGAACCACTTGCTGGACTGTGAGACAAATAACGCGCTGGCTGCTGAACTCTTAGGTGTACGCTATCTCATGGAACCGGAAGAAGAAACGGAAAAACCGCAACCGGCTGCGGATAGTCAGGATGATAATTGGCTAGATGTGGATGATAATTGGCTATAAGGGAGGTTACAAAGATGGTTGAATTAGTGAATGTGATAAATAACCGCGTGGTTACCACTTCCCGGAGGGTTGCGGAGGTATTCGAGAAAGACCATAGGCACGTTTTGCGGGATATTGATAGCTTGAAAGAAGATGTGCCCAATTTTGGGCAGATGTTTGAGGAGAACAAAGCACCGGACAGCTACGGCAGGCCCCAGCGGGTATATTACTTAAACCGTGATGGGCTTTCATTGCTGGCAATGGGCTTTACTGGCCGGAAAGCTATGGAGTGGAAACTGAAATACATTCAGGCTTTCAACAGCATGGAAAAAGCATTACAGGAACGCAATAAACCATCTTATCAGATAACTGACCCGATAGCCCGCGCCCAAGCGTGGATTGAAGAAGAAAAGAAACGGCAACTGTTGCAAGCTCAAAATGAGGAGATGAAACCAAAGGCATTATTTGCGGATGCTGTGAGTTCGTCCCACACTTCTATCCTGATCCGCGACCTTGCAAAGTTGGTAAAGCAGAATGGTGTGGACATGGGGCAAAACAGACTCTTTTCATGGTTGCGGGAGAATGGATATTTGATAAAATCCGGCAGTGATAAGAATATGCCCACCCAAAGAAGCATGGATATGAGCCTTTTTGAGATTCAGGAGGGCAATTATACCGACGGCGGCGGGCGGAACTGCATTACACGCACCACCAAGGTGACCGGAAAAGGGCAGGTGTATTTCATCAACAAATTGGTGAAGCAGGAGCGGGAAAATAAAATTGTTTGACAACTCAAAGCCAAAAGTGATATTATTAAGGCATAGAAGTGTATCTAACGGCCACTCGCAGAAATGCGGGTGGCCTTTTCTAGTGCAAATTTTTAAGACACGCGAAAGGAGGTGACCAATTTGGAGGAAGTAGAGATTCTGAAAACACAGCTGGACAATGTGCGGGCGGCTATTATGGCCATAGAAACGGGCGCACAGGATTATCAAATTGCAAACCGCCGAATAACCAAAGCAGACCTTGCTACGCTGTACCAGCGTGAAACCAGTCTAAAAACGCAGATTGCCCAGCTCACGGGTGGTGATTTGTTTTTTGCCGAATTGGGGCGCCTATGATTAAGATCCTGGAAAAAGCAATAGCGGCAATATCCCCGCAGTGGGCGTGTGAGCGTGCTTTTTATGCGGAAAGTTTGCGGGCGTATGAAGCCGGGGAAGTCAACCGCTTTAATGATGGCTGGTTACCGGTCAACACCGACACGGAAAACGCCGACAAGACGCAGCGGGATTTAATTAAGGCTCGCGCTCGTTATCTTGAAGATAACAGCGATATAGCGGGGGCAGCTATTGGTGGCATTGTTCGCAATGTGGTTGGTGTCGGCATTAAGCCCCAGGCGCGAACTGGTAACGACGAACTGAATAAGCAGATAGAAAGCCTTTGGCAGGAATGGACAAGGGCAGAAAACTGCGACATTACGGGCCAGCAAACCTTTGAGGAGTTGCAGGCCCTTTTATTGCGCCGGAAAATCGTTGACGGGGAAATCCTGATCAAGAAAACCGTAAGCAAAAAAGGGAAATTCCCTTTGAAACTACAGGTTATTAAGTCGGATTTACTCAGTCAGTACATGCTTACAGCCCCAAAAACGGGCAATGTTATCCGCTCAGGCGTGGAACTGGATGCCCATTTGAAACCGCTTGCTTACTGGATAGATAAGAAAAGCCCGGACGGCTTTATTCAGTATGACCCGGATAGAGTGCCGGCAAGGGAAATTATCCACTTATGGACACGGAAGCACCCGGATCAGGTTCGTGGCATATCTGACCTTGCGCCGATAATCAAGCGGCTTAAGGACACGCAGGATTATTTGGATGCTGAAACCGTAGCGGCGCGCATTGCAGCCTGTTTTTCGGTTTTTATCACGACAAGTACCGGCACGCCGGGGGCGGCAGGACGTTTTACCAATACCAAAGATGCGGAGGGCAAAAAACTGCAGTCTATTCGTCCAGGTATGATTAAATACCTCGCACCGGGCGAAGAAGTGCAGACGGCAAACCCTTCTCGTGGAATGGCAAACGCAAGGGATTATATCAGCATTCAAGAACGGTTGGCAGGCGCAGGTTTGGGACTGTCATATGAGCTTATGAGCCGTGACTTCAACAAAGCAAGTTTCAGCAGTGCCCGGCAAGGTATGCTGGAAGACCGCAAGACATTTGAACCTATGCAAAACTACATGGCAGCGCATTTATGCGCGCCTGTCTATCGTGAATGGCTGGATTTGTGCGTGATGGCTGGGCTAATCAATATTCCGGACTATGCCCAAAACCGAGAGAAATATCAGCAATGCGATTGGGTAACGCCGGGTTGGGCCTGGATTGACCCGTCTAAAGAAGTGCAGGCTGATATCAACGCATTACAGAATGCGGGGAAAACACTGTCACAGTGGTGTGCAGAGCGCGGATATGACTGGCGTGAACAGCTGGAACAGATGGCTTTGGAGAAGAAAACTGCTGAGGCCATGGGGCTGACGTTGGCAATTCATACGCCGATTACGGTACAGGCTGCGCAAAGTAACCATGTGGATAATGAAAATGATGATGGAGGAAAAGAAAATGACGATGAAACCGAAGAGCAGGAATGAACCCCAAAACCGTGACCTTTTTGGCACACTATCCTTGCGTGAAGCAGGGGAGGGCGGCGAAGATAGCCGCGTAGTAGATTTATCTTTGTCGAGCGAAGAACCTTACAGCCGTTGGTTTGGCACGGAAATCTTAAGCCATGACGAAGGAGCTATTGATTTAACCCGGCTGCAGGAGCTGGGGGTAATGCTTTTCAACCATGACCGGAATACAGTCATAGGGAAAATTCTTTCTGTGGAACTGGATAAGGATGAGCGCAAACTGAGGGCCAGCGTACAGTTCGACGAGGACGAGGAAAGCGATAAGATTTATCAGAAAGTCAAGAGCGGCACGCTTAAAGGTGTGTCAGTAGGCTATATGGTAAACGTGTGGGAAGATGTGGCAGAAGGTGCCACGAGTACAGACGGGCGGTTTACAGGCCCTTGTTCGGTGGCCACCCGTTGGACACCTTACGAATTATCTATAGTGTCTATCCCCGCCGATACCACGGTGGGAGTAGGCCGCAGTATGGAAAATCAGGAATTAGAGAATGGAGATGTAAAGATGAAAGATCAGAATACGCCGACGGCAGCGGAAGGTACTCAGAATACGCCGCCGGTAAACGAAAATGAAGCCCGCGAGGCTGGCATGATGGCTGAACGCCAGCGTGTACAGGAAATCGGAGCTATGTGCCGTCAGTTTGGCATTGATGGCGAAAAATTTATCAAAGATGGTATGAGCGTGGAAGCCGCGCGGGCGGCTGTGCTGGAACAGCTGGCCAACGAGCGCAAGGCTCAGACTGTAACCGTGCAGGCTGATGAAATGGATAAATTCCGTGCTGCTGCAACGGATGGCCTGGCAATGCGTGCCGGTATCGGTATTGAAAAACCTGCTGCTGGTGCAGATGATTTCCGTGGCAAGCGCATGTTGCGCCTGGCCGCTGAATGTATCGAACGTGAGAAAAACGGCAATACCCGCAACATGGATGATGAAACTCTTGTACGTGAGGCATTGACTGGCACGGGGGCATTTCCGGGCATTCTGTCCAATGTGGCGAATAAGTCCATGGCTCAGGCATATCAGGGAGCCCCCACGACTTACCAACTGTGGACGGCTAAAGGCAGCAACTCTGACTTTAAGCAGGCCACCCGCTACCGTCTGAGTGAAGCCGGCGAACTGGAAAAAATCGGGGAAAACGGCGAATTTAAGCATGATGAAGTCAAGGAAAGCTCTGTAACGACTGGCATTGCCACCTATGGTAAGAGCTTTTCGCTCACTCGCCAGGCTATCATAAATGATGATATGGGAGCACTCAAAACCTTGCCGTCTATCCATGGCGCGGCCTGCCGCCGGATGATTAACAAGATGGTTTATGCCGTTTTGAAGGATAACCCCACCATTGAAGGCGCGGCACTTTTCCACGCAAATCATAAAAACTTGCAGACCGAGGGCCTTACGGTAGCCGGTTTGGGCAAAATCAAGGCGGCCATGGCTAAGCAGACAAATATTGGCGGCAAAGAGTTCTTGAACATTCAGCCGGCTTACCTGATTGTGCCGGTAGACCTGGAAGTTGAAGCGGCACAGCTTATCAATTCTGTGGTTGACCCGTCCAAGAACAACGCCACAATCAACCCCTTTGCCAACAAATTGAGCGTGATTGCAGATCCGGAACTTTCCGCCGCTAATGTGTTCTATATGGCCGCTGCGCCGGGCATCGTGCCCACGATTGAAGTAACTAGCCTCAACGGCAACGAAACGCCGACGATGGAAAGCGCGGTGCAGTTTGATACGCTGGGTATCAAATGGCGCATTTATTATGATGTAGGCGTGAACCTGCTTGACTTCCGTGGCATTCAGAAGAGCACGATTTCTTGATGGGAGGTATAAAACATGGCTAAAGCGACTTTTATCCAAAAGGGCGATAATATCGACTATACTGCCGCCGCTGATATCGGTTATATGGACGTGGTGCCGTTGACTGACCGTATTGGCGTGGCGCTGGAAAATATTGCAAACGGTGCTACGGGTACAGTGACGCTGACCGGCGTTTTTGAGTTCCCGGCAGCAACCGGTAGCGGCAAAGCACTGACTGTTGGCGAAAAAGTTTACTGGGACGCAACTAATGGCGTAATTACGTCTACGGCCACAGATAACACTTTTGCGGGCCATGCCGTGGCGGCCAAGGCTGCGTCTGGCACAACCGCCCGCGTGAGGATTGGCTAAAATGAGTTTTAAGGATATGGTGGCGGCAGATATTTCCGCCGTCTTCCTTAATCCGGATGAATTTGGCGAAACACATAACTTGAATGGCAACGATTGCATTTGTGTTATTTCGTCAGATATGACAAATGACCGGCTGGCATCCATGCCGGGCGGAAAACGTACCCCGGATGGCTTGCATGGTGATTTCATCACAATATGCGTTAAGGCCAGTGATTTGCAGAAAGTACCGGTACAGGGCACGAATTTCAAGGTGGACGGGAAAAGGTATACCGTAGATTCCTGTACGGATGATATGGGGATGCTGACCATTACTTTAGGGGCTTATCGCATGGGAGGCGGTTTTCCATGATTGAGATTGACGCCAGCGCATTGAATCGGGCGGAAAAATTACTGCAGGGCATACCGGGAGCGGCAAAAAAAGCCGCGACTACTGCAGCAAAGAAAACCGTGCGGGGTGCCAGGAAAGACGCTGTGCAGAAAGTCCGGGAACGCTACACGATAAAGAGCAGTTATGTCACGCGCACGATATCGTTTAGTACAAACCTGGGCGGGATGCAGTTTGGTTTTCATTCAAAAGGCCGTGTCAATGACCTGGCTTATTTCAAGCATTCGCCCGGAAGCGTGCCGAAAAGGCGGCCACCACGGGGGAAATATCTATATTCACAGGTAGTAAAAGGACAGGGTGGCACTATTGCCCATGCTTTTCTTGCCAAAATGAGGAGCGGGCATATAGGTGTGTTCCGTCGTACAAGCGGAAATAGCAGTTTGCCAATCGCAAAACTATCCGGCCCGTCTACGCCGCAAATGCTTGGAAGTCCGACTGTAGCAGCTTTCATTCAGAAACGTATGGAGGAACGGCTGGCGGCGAATGTTGACCATGAAATTAACGCATTTTTGATGGGGTATAGGACATGATGATTCCGGAAAGGCTAATTAACGGCCTGAAAGAAGAAATTTCCGTGGCGGTAAAAGATTACCGCATGAAAGCAGAAGGTCAAGCGGATAAAAAAGTAACTGTATATGCTCAGCATATCCCGAATGATGATTTTGAAGATGACAGTTATTACCCGCTCGTTATTGTCAGTTTGCAAAAAGTCGAAGATGCAGAACCTTTAGAGGGGACTGGCTCGACGGCAACCGTAGGCATTACTTTCGGTGTATACGGTGAAGATAAAATGGCGTGGGTAGACTTATTAAGCATCATGGAACGGGTACGGCAGAGACTTTTGATATTCCGTAAAATTGACCGCCGATTCCGTCTTATACTGCCGACGAGGTTTGAGACAATCGAAAACCAGCCGTACCCGTTTTGGTTTGGCTATGGAACGGTTGCTTATCAGATAGGCCAGCCAAACGAACAGATGGCTGATAATTGGGATCGAATAATGGAGGAGGACAACCAATGAGTGAGAAAAAAGTAGCTGAAAAAGCTGCGGAAAACACCGCTAAAGCGAAAAAGCAGGCAGTGGAAAAGCTTGAAACCGTTGTGTATATTGGCCCGAACAAGCTAATGGACGGTTTGAAGCAGTATGCAGTATATCGCGGGCGGCCGGATGAGCTGATTAAAACGGCGGCCATGAAGTACAAGAACATTACACGCTTGTTTGTGCCGGTTGATGGCTTGAACGATGCTATGGCAGCGGTAGAAAAGAAAGGTACGCCGGTTAACCTGGCATATAACGAAATGATGGGGGCGAATGAATAATGGCATACAAACACGGCATATATACTAGTGAACAGGCCACGTCGCTGGTTTCTATGACCCAAACGGATAGTGGATTGATTGTGGCAGTAGGTACGGCACCTGTGCATTTAGCGAATACGCCGGCCGATGCAAATACCCCATTGCTCTGCTATACGTACAAAGAGGCTGTGGCTGCGCTGGGATATTCGGACGACTGGAAAAAATACACGCTTTGCGAAATGATGAAAACGCATTTTGCCTTGTTCAATATGGCGCCGATTGTTTTTATCAATGTTTTGGATAAGAGCAAAAACGCACATAAAACGGAGCAGTCAAAATCCTTTAATATCGTGGACGGCGTTGTAACGGTAACGGATCCGGTGCTTGTTGATACGTTGGCAGTAAAGGCGTCTGCAGATGCGGCAACGCCGTATGTATTGGATACGGATTATACTGCAGCCTATAACGATGATGGCGCAGTAGTTATTACGCCGATTGCGGGCGGAGATATTTCCCCGGAAGCAACAACGCTCTATCTGACCTATACCATGTTGAACCCGGAAGGCGTAGTGAACGCAGATATTATTGGCGGTGTAAATAATATTACCGGCAAAACGGAAGGTTTGGAACTGATTGATGAAATCTATCCGCGCTTTGGCATTGTTCCCGGCATCATTGTAGCGCCGGGGTGGTCACATAATACCGATGTGGCCGCTGTGATGAAAGCAAAAGAGCATAATATTTGCGGTCATTTCAATGCAATATCCATTTGCGATATTCCTACGGATACGGTTAAGAGTTACACGCAGGCCAGCGCATGGAAGAATAACAACAATTTTGCCGATAAAGATTGCCTGCTTTGCTGGCCCCTACTGACTTTGGGCGGGCAGAAATACCACATATCCGGTCAGCTGGCATCGCTTATGAATTATACGGATAGTCAGCATGATGATATCCCGTATTACTCCCCGTCGAACAAGTCCCTGCAGGCGGACGGTGCTTGTCTTGCTGACGGCACAGAAGTATTCCTTAATTCGGCGCAGGGGGCGTACTTGAATGGCCAGGGCATTGTAACGGCGCTAAACTTTGTCGGCGGCTGGAAAGCATGGGGCAATCGTACCACAGCTTACCCAAGCAATACTGATCCGAAAGATAATTTCGTGAGCAACCGCCGCATGTTCAACTGGGTGGGCTCGACGCTGATAACGTCTTTCTGGTCGAAGATTGATGATCCTACGAATAAGCGCCTTGTTGAAACAATTGTGGATAGTGCCAACATTTGGCTGAATGGCCTGACAGCAAAAGGCGCTTTGCTGGGCGGACGTGTTGAGTTCCGGGAAGATGAAAATCCTCAGACGGATCTCATGGACGGGAAATCACGCTTCCATGTTTATATGACACCACCGTCCCCGGCCCGCGACATTGAGTTTGTTCAAGAATATGATACGCAATATATTTCGACGCTGTTTGCGTGATAGATGAGGAGGTATAGAGACAATGGCAAATGTCAATATTGTACGTGACAAGCTGGTAAATTTTGAGGTATATATTGCTGGCGGTCGTAAGCTGGGCATGGCAGATATTACCTTGCCTAGCATTGAATATAAAACAGCCACCTTGTCCGGTGCTGGCATTGGCGGCGAAATCGAAATGCCGACACCGGGGCAGACTTCCAGCATGGAGCTGGAAATCAACTGGCGCACAATCAATGATGATAACGCCGCTTTGCTGGGGGTAAAGGCCCATGACCTTGAACTGCGTGGTGCCAATGAGAACTATGATGCAGGTACAGGCGAACTTATCACGGAAGCCGTAAAAATCAATGTCCGCACCTTGCCAAAGAAAGGCGACCTGGGCGGCCTTAAGCCGGCAGATCATACCGACACCAAGAGCACGTTGGAAGTCATCTACTTCAAGGAAACCATTGACGGCAAGCGTCAGATTGAGATTGATAAGCTGAACTACATTCACTATGTAAACGGCGTGGATTATCTTGAAGGTGTAAGAAGAGCTTTGGGCTTGTAAAAAAAGAAAAAGGGGCAAGCCGATAACGGCAAGCCCCTGATTATTGGAGGTATAGAAAATGGCAGAAGGATATACGAAACTTGATTTGGAAAACCTGGAAACACGGTTGGATGAGCTGGATAGTGATGCGTTTATCACTGCAGAAAGGGAGTGCCGCAAAAGTGCTGACCCCACGCCGGATTTGATTTATAGCAGTGTCTTTTGCGCAAAACTGGCAGCGGCTGCCTTAGAAGCACCTTATGCTCAGATTAAGGCATTGAAAATGCCGGTATTTGTGGCTGTGGTCGAGAGAACCCGGAATTTTTTATTAAAAACTTTGGCCGGGACGGTAATCCCGTCCGACAACTGAGGCTCATTATTTTCAAATTGCGGGATGCAGAAAGTATGGAGTACTGGCAAGGGCAGACAATGCGGGAATTGTCTGACTGGCTGGACGTGATAAAAGCGTCTAAAGAATAAAAAAAGCCCCGCCGGATGGCGGAGCAGAATCAGGCATGTTTGATGAAATCATAGACACCAGCGAGGATACCGAGAAAACCGCTGATGACAATCAAACCACCGATACAGATAACGGCAACGAGGCCGAGACCACTAAATAAAGCAAGCATTCTAAGCACCCCCTGTAATTATCTTTATACGTTTATTATATCAGAAAGGAGGCGGTTTTTGTGGCTACGGGAAAAATTTTTGCAATATCTTTTGCGATAAGTGCGGCAATGAATGCCAGCTTTTCCACGGCAATGAGCCGGGGAAGCGCGGCTATGCAGCAATTAAAAGAGAAAACCAGCATTTTGAATGCTGAACAAAAGCGGTTGGATAGAGCATGGCAGGAGTCCCAAAATCAAATTAGGATGTATAGCCGCCAAATGCAGCAACTGCAGACACAGTACAACCAAGGTAAGGTTTCAGAAAGCCAGTACCAAAGCTCTATGCAACGGATTGCGCAGAGTATGCGCAGTGCCGGCATGAGTGCGGAAGAATATCGAGGGCATTTGCAGCGACTACGCAATGAGATGCAACAGACACAAAATGCCGCTAAACGTATGGAGGCGGCACAAGCGGGGAAACTGGCAGCTAAAGCGAATTTGACCAATGCTTTTTCAGGAATACAGGGGTCTATTGCTACGGCTGGTATGGTAGCGGCACCGTTTATAGGAGCGATTGAAACAGCGGCAAATTTTGAGCAAGCTATGTCCAAAGTGCAGGCCATTACTCGCTCAGATAGTGCAGCTATGAAACAGTTGACTGATAATGCTCGTATGCTGGGCGAAACGACACAGTTCAGTGCCACGCAGGCGGCTCAGGCAATGTCCTATTTAGGCATGGCGGGCTGGGATGCTAATCAGATAATCGGAGGCATGCCAGGCTTGCTTGCGCTTGCGGCAGCGGGCGGCACGGACTTAGCAAGAACCGCCGACATTGTTTCTGACGATTTAACCGCCTTTGGCTTATCGGCTGACCAAGCGGGGCATATGGCAGATGTGTTCGCCGTCACCGTCACCCGGACTAACACAAACGTGGAAATGCTGGGGGAAACTATGAAATACGCCGCGCCAGTGGCAAAAGCGTTTGGCGCGTCCATGGAAGAAACGGCGGCGCTGGCTGGTATCATGGCTAACAGTGGTATCAAGGCGAGCCAGGCAGGTACGTCTTTGCGAGCAGGCTTTTTGAGATTAGCAGGCCCACCGAAGAAATCTGCAAAAGCCATGCAGGAATTAGGTATTTCATTGTCAGACGCCACGAAACAGCAGCAGGAAGCGCAAGATGCTTTGAAAGAGCTGGGTATCAGCATGGAGGATATGAGCGGCAAGCCTAAAAAGATGTCAGCTATCCTCACAGAGTTGAAGAATAAAACTGCAGAATTAGGCCAGGAAGAACGACTGGCCACGTTGCAAAAGATATTTGGCACTGAGGCGGCCACCGGCTGGCTGGCGGTGCTGGATGCAGGCCCTGAAGTATTTGAAAAACTGGTAAATGAAATGGAGCATAGTGATGGTGAAGCTGAAAAGATGGCTAAAACCATGATGAATAATGCTAAAGGCGCATTTACACAGTTTAAGAGTGCTGTGGAAGGATTGGCAATATCTTTTGGCACAGTATTTTTACCGGCTATAACGGCAGGCATGAAGGGCATGGCTGAAATGGCTGGACGTGCATCCGCGTGGGTAAAGGAAAATGAAAATCTAGTTAGGAGTTTTGCCGAAATTGGGGCTGGGGTTTTGGCCACGGTAGGCACCTTCAAACTGTTTTCTATAGTTCAAAATGTATTCAGATACACCAACAGCTCAGTATTAGAGTTTATTGAAAAAATGCGTCTGAGTACAAAAGGGCAAAAGGCTTTGCAAATAGCTACGCAAGGCCAAGCACGAGCAATGCAGCTCTTAAGAACAGCCATGAATCTTGATTTATACAGGAATTTGGGCACCCAGGCAATGGAAGCCTTTGCGAAATTAAGAGCAATAACATGGGCCAGCATAGGGCAACAAATGTGGAGTGGCCTGAGCACTGGTACAAAAGGCATAAAAGATAGCTTTACCGGTATGCGTCAAGCTACGTTGGCCACGTTGCAGGGTATGAAAACGGGCATTATGAATTTTGTGACTGGTGCAGCCAAGGCTATTACGGGATTGCCTGGCAGAATGGCTAATATGGCCAGGGCGGCAATGACAATGTGGAGAGCGTTTTCCTTTGCGGGTGTCCTAAATAAAGTCGTAACAGGCTTTAGGGTGGCAGGGGCTGCTATACAGGTCTTTGCCCGCGCATCTATGGCGGCAGCATTTTCCCCGCTAGGCATTGCATTGATGGCCATAGCAGGTGCAGCCCTCCTCATTTATAACAACTGGGAGACTGTAGGGCCGTTCTTTATGAGCTTGTGGGAACAGATACAGACAGCTTTCAGCAATGCGGCCACTATGATACAGCCTGCAATAGATCAGTTTATAACAGCTTGTCAGAATTTGGCCACGGCAGTGATGCCAGTATTGGAGAGTTTGTGGCAGACGATACAAAATGCATGGTCGCAAATTATGGCGGTATTTGCTGAAAACAGCGGCACCATTGATACAGTGATTAATATCTTTGTGATGTTAGCTGAGGTAGTAGGCGTAGTTTTGGTGGGTGCTTTTGTCGGTTTCGTAAGTACGAGCGTGGGCGTGATGACGGCCTTTATTGGTTCGATAGCCTCTATAGTTACAGGGATTATCGGCGTATTGACTGGCATAATCGAATTTGTCACGGGTGTATTTACTGGTAATTGGTCGCAAGCATGGCAGGGTGTAGTTGATATATTCAGCAGTATCTTTAATACGTTGTCAGGTATAGCTAATAGCGTATTGGGTGGCATTATGAATACAGTCAACAGCATTGCCAACGCAGTTAAAAGTATTCACTTTGGCGGTGGCGGCGGCTCTGAAATAGCAGCCAATGCAAAAGGCGGTATTTACCGCAAAGGCGCTTTTTTGACGACATTTGCAGAGGATAGCGCTGAGGCGGCTATTCCGCTTGATGGTTCGCCACGGGCGATTGGCTTATGGCAAAAAGCTGGGGAAATATTGGGCATAGGAAAGGCCAACAAAACAGCCAATGCCTCAATGGAGAAAAAAGCCCGTCCGGTTACCAAGTCGGAACCACAAGCGACTATGCAGGTAGTTAGTGCACAAATACCGCAACAAGTTCCACAGCAAGAAGTGCAGCACACAGAATCCACGGTAGTACAGCCGGTAAATGTTGAGACACCTGCTGCCCAGGTAACGGCGATAGAATCACCCGGCAAAGACATTCAGAACAATGTTCAGGTCAATGTTCCAAAACCGGAACGGATTAGACAGGAGCATAAGCTGGAAAGCAGGGTAGAAAAAGAAACGTTTGTCAAGGAAGAGGCCACCAAGCTGGTACAGCGTGAAAAAGAAAGTCTCATCAAAGAACATGAGACGGAAAAAACGCAACCAGTTGCGGAAACACCCGCCGAAGTTATCCGGGAACATACAACACAGCTGGTGCAGCAACGGCCTGAATCGTCAGAAACACCAGCGGTGCAGATAACAGCGCCAAATAGCCCCGAGGTGATAGAACCACCGGCGCAGGTTGTTCAAGCGGAAGCAACACCGGTCAAGGTAGAGCAGGCAGAGCCTCAGATTGTACAGACAGCCCCGCAGGTTGTTCAGGCAAAACCTCAAGACGTAAATGTTCGTCAGCAGCCTGTAGAGCCGCAAGTGGTAAAGGTGCCGGAACAGATTGCACAAGAGCCGCCGACAAAGCCTGTTGTGCAGGTAATCGAGCCTGAAAATCCGGATGTGATAGAGCCACCGGCTCAAATTGTTCAAGCGGAAGCAACGCCGGTTGATGTAGAACAGGCAGCCCCACAGATTGTGCAAGCACCGCCACAGGATTTGAATATCAATCAGCAGGCGGCAGAAGCACAGATTGTAAAGCCGGAAGTTCCTGCCGTAAACGTGGAACAGCCGGAGCAGGCAACACCTACGGTAAATATCAATACGCCGCAGGGGAGTGCAGAACCGCAAGAAAAGATAGTGTCCGCAATGCCTCAGACAATGGAAATGGAGCATGCCGCACCGTTGAGCATGCCGCCGATATCCATCACGCTGAATTTCTACGGCAACGACAATGAACCAAGTGCTATTCGGCGGGCGGTAGAAAAGGCAGGCCGGACGGTGCAACGCACATTTGCAGAGCAGTATGAACAATATAAGAGGGAGTGTGAGCGCTTTGCCTTTGACTGAGTACAGGACAAAATCCGGCGATACCTGGGATTTGATAGCTTTTGAGCAATTAGGCTCATGTGAGTATGTAAGTCGTTTAATTAACCAAAACAGGCAGTACAGCAATACGGCAATTTTTTCAGCTGGTACGGTGCTGACACTGCCGGAAATCACAGAGAATACAAGAGTGGAAAACTTGCCACCATGGAGGCGATAGGATGCAGGCGCGCAGAGTTGCGATTAAATGCTTATATGAAGGCACGGACATTTCGACAAATGTAGCCAGTTTCTTTAAGTCTTTCAGCGTCCGGGAAGTGCTAAGCGGTGAAGCCGATAGTGCAGAAATCACACTGCAGGATAGGGAAGAGTTATGGCAGGGTGATTGGTTCCCGGAGCGTGGGGCGGAAATGGAAGTAACCCTACATATTGATGATTGGGAGGGTGAAAGCGATAACCGCGATTTGCCGCTGGGTAAATTCGAGGTGGACGAAATCACCAACAGCGGGCCGCCGAACGAGGCGAAAATCAAGCTGATATCCATACCGTCAGAGTCAAATTTGCGTGGTGTGGAGAAAACACGCGCCTGGGAAAAAGTCAAGCTGTCTCAAATCCTCAAAGATGTAGCTGACGGTGCGGGCATGGAGAGTTATTTTGATGCGGAAGATGATCCCGTGATGGAGCGGGCGGAACAGTCCGAACAGACGGATTTGAGCTTTCTACAGAAACTTTGCAAGGATGCAGGGCTGGCGCTTAAGGTTACGGATAAGAAAATCGTTGTTTTCGATATTGCAAAATATGAGCAAGCTGAACCGGTAATGACGATAACCAAAGGACTGCAGAATGTACTTTCATTTGATTGCCGGACGACAATCCGCAATGTCTATAAAGCTTGCCATGTCAAATATAAGCATAGCAAAAAAGACCAACTGATTGAGTATACTTTCACAGACCCTAATAAAAAGACGGGACAGACCTTGCAGGTCAATGAGAAGGTGGCAGACGTCAAGGAAGCGGAGAAACTGGCCAAAAAGAAATTGCACGAAAAGAATTTGGAAGAAACCTCAGTATCTTTGACTATGATGGGGAATTTTGCTTTGTTGGCCAGTAATGTGGTCACGCTGGTGGGGTTCCACCAGTACGATGGCAAGTATCTGATTAAGCAGAGCACCCACGATATAAGCGGAGGCTATACAACTAAAGTTGAGCTTAGGAGGATAATTGATGGCTACTGATGTAGAGCGGGCTTTGCGGGGGATGGTGAGAACGGGCACGGTTTCGGCGGTTTACCCCAAAACGGATACAGTTCGTGTCGTCTTTGATGATAAAGACAACACGACAAGCCCTGAATTGCATGTACTGCATAGGTTCAGCGGGAAGAACAAAGATTATTGGATGCCGGATTTGGGCGATCAAGTGCTTTGCATATTCAACAACAACGATAAAAACTTTAGCACTGGCTGGGTGCTGGGAAGTTATTTCACCGAAAAGCAGCCGCCACAGGTGGCCAGCGCGGATATTATGCGGATAGATTTTGCTGATGGCTCATATATCGAAGTGAATAGAGCGGCTGGCTCATTGCAGGTCAATTTCACCGGGCCGGTAACCATTAACGGGAGCACAATCCATCTAAACTAAAGGGGGCGATAATATGCCAGCAGCAACAAGAAAAGGCGATAGCGAAGTGGGCGGCTGTGATATGGGCCTGCCTGATTGCTGTCCGCATGGCCGTGGTGGCACAAATTCGGAGGTATCCGGCAATGTTTTTATAAATGGGCTGGGGGCACACCGGAAAGGCGATACAGGGCCATGTAATTGCCCACATGGCGGAACGTTTGCCACGACGGGCGGCAGTAGTTCGGTATTTATCAATGGCCGGGCTGCAACGCGCGTGGGTGATGGAACTACTTGCCAGTCGTGCGGGATGGGCGGCAGTCATACGTCCGGCAGTGGAGATGTATTTATAGGAGGCTGACCATGTCGTTCTTGTCAAATGTAGCGGGGAGCTATAAAAAACAGGTACAAAAGAATCTGCAGGAAGCCGGTATGGGATTGTTATCGGCATTGCGTGGGAAATTGTCTTCATGGGGGCTGTCTATGCCACTGGGGTCGTTGGGGCCGATTATTTTTGAAGTGTCCAGCCGCAAGGTTAGGACGTTCAAGGACATGAAGAGAACCACTAAAGCCCGTTATGCGTCGCATGAAGTGATTGGAAGCGTGCCTATATTGGAATATATTGGCCCGGACGGTGAAGAAATAAGCTTTACCATGCAGTTTTCGGCCAGCTGGGGAGTGAATCCACAGGAAGAAACCGACAAAGTGCGGGAAATGTGCTTGAAAGGCGAGGCCAACTACTTTGTTTTAGGCAATATAACCATTGGTGAAAATCCGTGGATTGTGGAAAGCGTCAGTGAGTCTCTTGATACTGTAGACAATAACGGCCGGGTAGTTGTGTCGCAAATTGAAGTTACCTTGAAAGAATACGTGCCTGACACGATGTAGGAGGCATGAACATGCAGCAGTTAGATATAACGGCAACGCTTGACGGGGTAAATTTCACACCGGCAACGGAGTTGGAAGAGATTGCGCAGAATGTGCGTACAATATTAACCACATTCAAGAAAACCGTCCCTATGGACAGGGAGTTTGGCATTAGTGCGGAAACGTCAGACCTTCCGATAGCGGCGGCACAGGCCACCATGACGGCGGAAATTGTGGCTGCAATAAATCGGTTTGAACCCCGCGCCAGGGTGGTATCGGTTGATTACGAGGGTGTGGAAAAGGAAGGCATAGTTCAACCGAAAGTGAGGATAAAAGTCAATGGAACTTAAAAAATTACCGGACATTACTTTTGCAGAGTCCGATCCGGCTGTGGTTGAACAAAAAATTTTGACCACAGTCGAGGCTTTGCTGGGGCGCAAACTGGCAAGAGCTGACCCCTTGCGTGTTTTTCTTATGGGCATTGAGGCGCTAATGATTCAGCAACGGATTTTGATTGATGAAGCCGCCAAGCAGGGCTTGCTTGCTTATGCAACTGGCGGCAACCTTGACCATATCGGCGTGCTGGTAGGTACAGACCGATTGAGCGCATCTGCAGCTACGGTCACATTGGAGTTTTCGCTGAATGAAGCTCGTGAAACCGGCACGGTGATACCGGAGGGGACAAGGGCAACAGCTGGTGATGGTGTGATGTTTGCTACAGATAGAACGGCAGTGATACTTGCTGGGACAACTAGCATTACAGCGCCGGCAACATGCACGGAAACAGGAACCAGTGGTAATGATTATATAGCTGGAGAAATTAACCGGCTAGTGGATCCTGTTCCATTTATAGCAAGAGTATCCAACACGACAAAAAGCGCCGGTGGCAGCGATATGGAAAGCGATGATGCTTATAGGCTCAGAATTCAGGAAGCGCCGGAACAATTTTCGACAGCTGGGCCTACAGGAGCTTATGAGTATCACGCTAAAAGAGCCAATCCGTTGATTGTGGATGTATCTGTGGATAGCCCGTCACCGGGGGCGGTGGTTGTTCGACCTTTACTAAAAGATGGCGGCTTGCCAGGGACTGAAATTTTGAATACGGTGGCAGAAACGCTAAACGACCGCAAAGTCCGGCCATTAACGGATTATGTAACAGTAGAAGCACCTACAGCCGTCCCGTACAATATCAATCTATCTTATTGGATTGACCGGGAAGACGCCACCGAGGCGGCAAGTATTCAGGCGGCAGCCGAAACAGCTATCAATGATTTTGTAAGCTGGCAACGGCAGCGACTGGGGCGGGATATCAACCCCACAGAGCTTTATTACAGACTCAGGGCTGCAGGTGTCAAGCGGGCGGAAATCCGTCAGCCAATCTATACGGCGGTTACGCGGGCACAAGTAGCCTTGGCAAATACGATTACAGCAAATTTTGAGGGCCTTGAAGATGATTAAGGACTTGCAAAGCCTGAGCTTATTGGATATTCTGCCGGATAATCTGCTGGCGGACGAACAAGTAGCAGCCGCGGCTCAGGCACTGGATGCAGAATTGCAGGCTGTAACAAAAGCAACGATTGAAACCTTGCATTTACCACGCCTTGATGTTCTGCCGGAACCAGTGATTGATTTGCTGGCGTGGCAATGGCATGTTGATTACTATGAACCGCTGGGCATGGAGCTGGAAACAAAGCGCCGCTTAGTCAAAGAGTCTATAGCATGGCACCGAATGAAAGGTACACCGGCAGCAGTTGAGGCGGTTGTTTCGGCAGCTTTCGATACGTCAGAGGTAAAAGAGTGGTTTGAATACGGAGGAGCGCCGTATTATTTCAAGATTGTCACGGAAGACGTAAACACGGACGAAGACAATCTAAACCGAATGCGGAGAGCTATTGCTAGTGTAAAGAATACCCGGTCATGGCTGGAAAAAATTGAATTTCTGCTGCACCTTACGGATACGGAGGTTATTACGGAAAGCAGTTTATTGGATGCAGAGGCTAATAAGTTTGAATTGTATCCATGGCGGGGAAGATACTTTGATGGCTCATGGAACTTTACGCCGCCGGTAATATTGGACGGTGGGCGCCTGTTCAATGGTAATTGGTGTTTTGATGCCGTGGAAGACGGCGAGGAAGACACAACGCGGTTGCCGCATTGGTTTATGGGTGAAATGCTGGATGGTTCATGGAACTTTGGAATGAGTTCCGACAGCCGGAAAATATTCTTCAATTCGTTTGAAGTTGACCCACTGACCGTATTGACACCGCAGTTTATCTTGCCGGAACAATATACGGCAACACTGGATTTTGCCGGGGCTGGCAGGTCGTTCAATGGAGATTGGCTTTTTGGCAATAATGCTATTGATGATACCAACTTGACCACGGCAGAGCTGCTGAAAGCGGAAGACCACGCCGAACTGAAGGAAACAAATCCATTAATGGCCACGGAAAGGGTAGCTGAGAATTACCCCACGCCGCGTATGTGGCGTTTCAATGGAGCGTGGACGTTTGGCACAGCAACAACTTTTGATGGCAGTGAGTGGTTTGGTGGTGAGTTCCATTTTGATGGCATTCCCCGAATTGCTGATCCGGTCATCAAACCGACTTTGCTAGATGGCGAGGCGGTCTTTGCGGGCGGATGGACGTTTGGTGTACCGTCACCAGTGGTTACATTCAATGCAGATGAAGATGCGGGCGATAACCTGGCTGTTGAATTCAATTTCACGCCTATGGCAGAAACGCAACCGGTTGCGGAAACTGAGGCAGTAACCACGATCCTGATACCGATTGACCGCATGGCCAGGATGGTATTTGATGGGGCGGGCACTTTTGACGGCTGGCAATATGATGGCGGTTACATGGAAAGCGCTGGCGAAACCATGGCCATGGATATGGCAGACCAAATCCAGCACGCGGATCCGTTTGATGGAACTAATACCTTTGATGGTGAAACAACGTGCGGGGCAGATACTGGCCCACGGGAAGATGCTGGCGTAACCATAACAGAAGGGCGTTGGTTCAATGGCCTTATCAACTTTGATGGTGGCAACACAGTATTCTTTGATGGAACACACAACTTTGACGGAGAAGTTTTCTGCTGCCTGCGGGGAGATACGCGGATACATTACGACGGGGCGCAAGCCTTTGACGGTGCATTTAGATTCAAGCGGGCGGTAGAAACCTTTAACCAATATAACTATGTAGCATAGGAGGCAGAAACATGATCGTGCAGGAAAAGGAACACCTTGACCATATGCGTGGTGCCGTAGAGTTGAGAATTTACAAAAACGGCATTTTGCAGGAAGTGGACAAGGATCACAACTTGATTGTAACAGCAGGGCGGACAAAGCTGGCCAAACTGTTGGGAGGCGGTTACGCGGGGAAAATTAACCGCGTAGGCGTGGGGACAGGTTCGGCACCGGCGGCAGATGGTGATACTGGCCTGACCAATACAGTATATATTCCGATTTCGTCTGTAGAGTATGGCAGTGCAAAAGTAAGGTTTAATTTTGTTATCGGCAGCAATGACGCCAACGGCTTGAATATTCGTGAGTTGGGGCTGTTCTTTGCTGATAATACAATCTTTTCCCGTAGAGTGCGCAAGTCTGTTATCGGTAAAGAGAACGACCTGCAGATTACTGGCTACTGGGAAATCTATCTGTAAAAAGGAGAGAGTGACATGGCAAATCTTAATGAAACTGCAACGTGGGAACCGGGGATTTTTCAGATTGAAACGACAACCCCTGCTTTGGGCGGCCCGGAAGGCCCGGTTAATACCGCACCCCGCCAGCTGGCAAATCGTACGCTGTACCTCAAAGGACAGGTGGACACGCTGAATAGTGCTGTCAATGCGGCGAAAGGTGATGCTGCAAGCATTGATGCACGTTTTAGGGCATTAGAGAAAACCACAGCTATGGGAGACTTCAATTTTGGCAGTACAGGCGGCGCTACGGTGGCCCATGGTATTGGCCATACAAACTACAGCGTATACATTACGTCGAATGTGCAGACTAATGGCGACCTGGGAGATGTTTATGTAGATAAGGCTAAAAACAGTTTTACGGTCTATAATTCCGGCGGTTTCACTGGTTCAGGCCGTTATCAGATTACGCATTAATGGGGAGGCAGAAAAATGTTTAAGTATTTGAATGCGGAAGGCCGCAACGCAGAATTTTCCGTGGATAAAGAAAACCCGTCCATACTGCATGTGGGCGGATTTGAATTTGAAGGCATGCAGATTAAGCCGACAGATTTTGATTTGAGCGAACATGCCGGGGAAATGGTTCGGGTTTACCTGGATGCAGACGGCAGCTACTCTATGGCTCATGGTACGCATGAATGGCTGCTGTTTATGGGCATGGTGCCGGAGCTGAAATATAAGACTGTTCTTGATGGTCTTGACGAGCACGGCGTGGAAAAGACGAAATCCGTTGAAGTTGCACCGGACTTGAACGACACCGTTATTACAATTTTTGACTTACCTGAGGAGGAAGAATAATCATGTATAATGTTTCAAAACTTTCGCTGGCAACCCTGCGTGAACGTATCAACGCACAGACAAGAACGGTAGAGTTTAAGACGGATGACGGTGCCTTGACTCAGATGGTCTACATTCCGAAATTCACGGTTCCGGCTGGTGCTTTTGAAAACGGCGCATTCCCCAAAAAGGACATGCACCTGGGTGGATTCTTCATTGATAAGTACCAGTGCAGTCATAAAGCCGCCACGCCGTTTGCGCGTGGTTGCGCTGCAAACATTACGGTTAACAGCGACGAAGATACGACGAATATCCCGGTATCGTTGCCGGGCAAAGTGGTGTGGACGGATATTGACCAGCCCAGCGCAAAGCAGGCGTGCGCTAACCGTAAAATCAACGGTGTATCTTGCCATTTGGTGACAATGAAGGAATGGGCCACGGTCTGCTTTTTAACCAAGCTGCTAGGGCATGATATCCGTGGCAATAATAGTTATGGCAGAGATGTTCGTGATGCGGATGTTTGGGATAACAAAGGTGTACCGGATTCCGTACAGTCCGGTCGCGTGTTGTCCGGCACTGGCCCGGTATCGTGGAGTCATAACGGCACGGCAGATGGCGTATTTGACCTTGTGGGCAACGTTTGGGAGTGGATGGACTTCACGATTACCGACGGCGTATATACGCATAAAAAGAGTTCGCGCATCAACGATAGAGACGGCATCACGGCCAGCGATACGGTTATCGAAATCGACACCATGGAGAATGGCGAAACCTGGCCGGCTACGGGTACGATTCAGATTGAGGACGAAATCATTACGTATGGTTCGATTGACTACAAAGGTAATGGCAAGGCTATTCTGAGCGCCTGCAGTCGTGCTCAGAATTCTACAACTGCGGCGGCCCATGCAGATAATACTGTTGTGTACCAGCTGACAAAATACTGCATTACGCCGGGCGGTGCGACGGCTTATATTAACAATGGTTCTGGTATCAGCACGTCCGATACAGCTATTGTTTATACAGACCTCATTAATGGGCCAGGTAATAACGGCTTTGCGGTAGGTGATACGCTGCAGGTGGAAAATGAGCAGATGCGAGTCACGGCGGTGGTATCCAATACACTGACGGTAGAACGTGCCATTAATGGCAGTTCTGCAGCAAGCCATGCCAAAGGCGTTGCGGTGGCCAAAGTTTCCACGCAGATGCAGAATCTTTCCCCTGCTAATGATGCGTATCAGCAGAATTACCTTACCACTATGCGCGGCGAGGATGACCTTGCCTGCATGGCACTTCCTGCAACCGCTAACCAGCAGACCAACGAATATAAAGATGGCTTTTGGATCAGAAACCACGGTGTGCGCGCTGCTCTACGCGGTGCTTACTGGGTCTATGGCGCGCTTGGTCGCGCCGGCTGTGCTTTGAGCCTGAATGAATCCCCGTCGCTTCGCTGGAACGGCAGCGGGTTCCGCGCGGCTTTATCGCTTGAAGTTCTGTAATCTGATTACTGATAATCTGACGGCCGGACGGTAGTCCGGTCGCAGGCTTAAAAATTTTGGAGGTTATAAATTGCTACAGGATTTGAAAATAAAACAGAAATGCGAGGATATGATTATTTACGCATATACGGCTTTGCGGCAATATCCACGCGCTGAAAAATATGGGCTGGCTGCCGATACGAAAACGGCTATGTATGAACTGCTGCGCTTGATTGTGATTTGCAATAAGAAATATTACAAGAAAACAACCCTGCAGGAAGTTGATACCCAGCTGGATATAATTCGATCCTTTGTGCGAATGGCCTACAAAATGCAGTATATAAACTTCAAGAAATATGAGCTTTGGACCGCACGCCTGGACGAAATTGGCCGAATGATTGGCGGATGGATGCAAACCTGCCAGGCGGCGCGACACAAATAAATAGGGACTGGCCTGAATGCGTGTGCGCGCTGCTCTACGCGGTGCTAACTGGGACAATGGCGCGAATGGTCGCGCCGGCTTTGCTTTGAACCTGAATGAATCCCCGTCGAATCGCTGGAACAACAACGGGTTCCGCGCGGCTCTGCCTAACCGTGAAGAGCCTGCCGCCTAATGGGCGTCAGGATAGTACATTAGGCAAAGGAGGCCAGATCCTTCTCATCATAAACTGGTGGGAGAAATAAGTTCATAGATGCGTCAGCTTAGTACGTAGAGAGGCGGAATGGTTGGCGCATTATTTTATTTTTATTTTTTTGGAGACTCTTAGATACCAAGATATATGAAAACCTATAACAATCTATTCACAGAAATATACGACTACAGAAATTTGTACCAAGCATTTTTATTGGCACAACGGAATAAAAGGAGTAAAGCAGATGTTTTGGAATTTACTTACGGGCTGGAAGATAACCTTCAAAGCATACAACAGGACTTGCTTTACAAAACATATGAACCTGGGAAATATAAAGAGTTTTATGTATATGACCCTAAAACGCGGCTGATTATGGCTGCGCCGTTCCGTGACCGTGTAGTACACCATGCTCTATGTAATGTTATTGAGCCGATTTTTGAACGACGTTTTATTCAGACTTCTTTTGCTTGTCGTGTTGGGAAAGGTGTAGATGCTGGCGTTGACCAAGTAACCAAATACCTAAGAACGACACACCGGAAATGGGGAGGTAAGGTTTATTGCTTAAAATGCGATGTAAGTAAATATTTTATGAATATCGACAAGAATATTTTGAGGTCAATACTGTTCAAGAAAATACGTTGCCGGGAAACGCGGTGGCTTATAAACAAAGTATTGGATAGTACGCCGGGAGATAAAGGAATACCTGTGGGAAACTTACCGAGTCAGTTGTTTGCAAATGTCTATCTGAATGAATTGGATCATTTTCTAAAAGAGGACATGAAAATAAAATATTATGTTCGTTATATGGATGATTTTATTATCCTGCATAACGATAAGAAATTTTTACATGACCTGTGGAAGATAATTGAGAAATTCTTAGAAGATAAGCTGAAGCTGAAATTGAATAGGAAAACGGCGGTGTTCCCAGTATCTCAGGGAATTGATTTTTTAGGCTATAGAATATTTACAAACCGGAAGATATTGCGTAAGCAGTACGTCAAACGCGTAAAAAGAATGGTGAAACATTTTGAGCGTGAATATAAGGCTGGTCGTATGAGTTTGGAATATATCCGGCAGGTTTTGGCGTCATGGAAAGGGCGTTCTGAGCGGGCAGATGTTACCCAACTCCGTGATAGTATTGCGAAACGAGTTTGGTTTTCGTTTGGTATCGAGATATTTTAAGGAGGTGATCGCTTGACATTTGGTGATGCTTTAGAGATGGCAAAAGCTGGTAAAATCTTACGGCGCAAAGGTTGGCCGGACGGTGATGTGTTGTTTTGCAACTATACTGACGATATGCAGCCTTTCCTGGAGGTGAGCAGTGGGGCAAGTGACCCTATACCGTATTTTACTGGCAATGCAGACCTTTTTGCAGATGACTGGGAGGTATTGGCAGGATGAAGAAAAAAATAATGATGGCAGTTATGGCGGTACTTATTGCAGTGCCGTCCTTTTGTTACGCTGAAATTGGTAATGACAAGGTGGCACATATCGGCGCAAGTACAGCGGTGGGGCTGGTTCTTGCGAAAAATAAGCCATTTTGTAAATGGAAACCGTGGCAGAGGGCTTTGTTTAACGTGGCCGTGATTGGCGGGGCTAAAGAGTGGTATGATAGCCGCCACCCGGATAGGCATTCTGCCGATTGGGGAGACGTTGGCGCAGATGCCATAGGCGCGGTTAGTGCAGAGGGCTTTGTCTGGCTGTATCACAAGAGTTTCTAAAAGATGATGATGCATGGCGGTGGTGAAATGGATATTTTAAACATGATAGCGCAGTCGGTAGCAATAGCAGGATTCTTTGCAGGGGCATTTTCTTACATCGTCCTGAAACCTTTAAACCAGTCCATAGAAGGACTGAGAACAATCGTTTCAGAACTCAAGGACGAGCTAAGATACAGCGAACAAAGGCGGCATGAACTACAGGAGCGAGTGGCAAAAGTGGAGGCAAGTGCGGCCAGTGCTCACCATCGCATTGACCGGCTGGATAACGTTGTGGGAGGTGCTACAAAATGAAAATCACGACAGATTTGGTGGCGGTTGGCGGCCTGTCCACGGCGTTGATTGTTGGCGTGGTAACGGGCGCACCATCCGAGCTACTGACGGGCATAGCAGGAGGTCTTAGCGGCTATTTATCCAAAGCCGCAGTCACACACTTTGTAGATAATCCGCAGGAGATTGCACGGAAGAAAGACGAGGTAAGATGAATGGTTTAGCATGGACAGAACTATACGAAAAATTTGCCGCCTTTGCCTACGTTGCAAGGCGGCAGGGCTTTTATGTGAAGGCTGTACAGGACATGGAGTATAGCCTTTTTGAAATGTGCCCATTCCCAAGAAATTACAGGCCGAATAAGAGAGGAGCGCGGAAAAAATGAAAGTAATCGATATTTCTGCATGGCAGGAAAATGTGGACTGGCAGGCCGTGAAAGATGCCGGTATCGAGGGCGTTATCTTGAAGATTGGCGAACATTCCCACCTGGATGATATGTTTGTGGATCATATCAATAAGGCTGTGGAAAATGGTTTGCAATTTGGCGTTTATTATTTTGCCCACGCTTGCACCTATGATGAGGCGGTGGCTGAGGCTGATCAGGTGGCTGCATGGCTGAAGGAATATCTGAGGGGCGAAACGCCGCCACTGGGTATTTGGTATGATGCAGAATCTAAGCGTATGCTTAGCGGTGATGTGACCGAGTGCTGCCGTGCCTTTATCAACCGACTCACCGATTACGGACACCAGTACAATGGCGTATATGCGTCATGGAGCTGGTTAAGTGCCGAAAGTTCGCATTATATTCGTATCGAAGATTTGCCGGATTATGTACCGTACTGGGTGGCCAACTATGGACAGGGCAACAAATTTGAAACGGCTTGCAAGGATTACCTCAAAGAGGAATACCCGGACAACATTATCCGTATGCACCAATTTACGGATAACCTGGACGGATTTGGCTATGATGCCAACATTTATTATGAGGATTAAGGGAGGAAACGCAATGAGCAAGTGGACGGATTTACGGGACACGGTTGTGGATGCGCTGAAAGCTGACGAAGTGGGCAAGAGTCTCAAAGAGAGATTTATCAACTGGCTGACCACGGAGGGCATTGCATTGTTAGAGGCTGCCGCTGATCGCATTATCGATGAGTGCAAAAAGGATGCACCCCAGGAAACTGGATGGTGTAAAATCAGGGATGCTTTTGTGGTGCCGGCGGCTATCAATATCGGCCTCTATGTGCTCAAAGTAGTGTTGGAAAAAGCGGCGGCAGAAGGTTGACGCTGCAAGGGGGATGGCGTTATAATGGTGGCATTGATTTGGCCACCATTTTGGCCACCAAATTAGCAAAAACATACCGAAAACAAAGGTTTTTGAAAATGTTTGATGGTTGCCGCCCTTTATTCTGCAAGGTTTTACGGATATACAGGAAAATAGAAATGCTGAATAATTCACGCCGGGCATGATGTAATAAGTGGTGAAAGCCCTTATATATCAAGGCTTTACGGAAAATAAAATAGATTTTGGCCACTTTTTGGCCACAAAAATAAGCACCTTCCCATTTTGGGAGGGTGCTTTTGCTATATATGGAGAAATCCGCAACCGGGTGCGGTTTAGTTTTGTGAGGGAATGGACTGCATGAGGTTGGTGAATAGGCGGCAAGCCTCTTTCTTGCGGTGCTGGGTAACATGGAGATATACCTTTTTAGTCGTTTCGTCGTCTGTTTGGCCCACCCTGTCCATGATTTCATGGAGTGGTACACCGGCCTCGGCCAGTAAAGAAATATGGGTGTGGCGGAAAACGTGGGGCGTTATCCGCGTATTGATGGGGAGCCGGGCCAAAGCCACCAACCTGTCAATGCGTAATTGCGCGGCTTTTTGTGTGCGTGGGTAGCCGTGACGGGTGACGGCAGGAAAAATAAAATCATAATCAGAGTGCCAGTTATCGGCCCAACGCATTTTTTCCAGGACATACTCATGCCGCCAACTCTTTAAGGCGGCGATAACCTCAGCGGGAATATCAATAACCCGGTAGCCGGCTGTGGTTTTGGGCGGGAGTAGGGTGTAATGTTCGGCCCGGTTATCCGGGGTATAAAGTGTTTTGGAAATGCTTACCGTGTGTTCTTCCATATCGATATCCTGCCAGGTGAGGGCCAGCAGTTCGCCTATCCTCATTCCTGTATAGGCCAGCAGCATAAACATGGCATAATCACCGGATAGGCCCTCTTTGCGGGCAAAGGTAAGGAAAGTATACAAGTGTTCCTTTTCAATGTATGGCGGCACCTTCTCAATTTGCTGTATGCTACGGGACTGCCGCCGGGGTGGTTTAGCATATATAGACGGATCCTCTTTAATAACCCGGTACTGGCAGGCACGCTTAAATACCATGCGGGCGGCGGTGTGTGCCCCACTTATCGTATTGGCGGCAAAACCGCTTTTGGTAAGTGTGTCCAAAGCGTCCTGATATATTTTAGGTGTAATGGATTGTATGGGGGCATTGCCGATACATTCACACATAAGGGCCAGCTGATGCTTGCGGATGCGTACAGAGCTGATTTTGACATTAAGAGCATAGCTTTGCAACCATTCGGCGGCGAAATCCCGGAAAGAAATATCGTTGATGGGGACAAAGGCGTGCCGATCCAGTGCGGTTTGTTCCTCAGCGGCAGCAAGTTGGGCGGCGCGTTTAGTCTTAAACCCACCGCGCTGGATTTCAATAGGCTTACCAGTTTGTGGATTAGTGCCTGCCTTTATGCGGAAATACCATTTATCCCCGCGTTTGCGGAACGATGCCATAAAATCACAACCTTTCGTATAGACAAAAGGCCCTGAGTAGGTTACTATATAGATGTGAGTGCAGTAACCCCTACGGGGGCCTAGCGCGGAGCCGCCACCTGTTTGCAGCAGGGGCGGCTTTTTTATTATAATTTTCGTCTGACTTCAATCACGCGCCCAATAATTTGTATAGGCAAATCATTAACCTCCTGTGTAGAGTAAAAATGTGGGGTATAAACGGCGGTATTATGCCCTATCAGCGTGATGCCGTCAGCACTTTCCTTGATTTCTTTGGCGGTAGCGTCCTCACCGTCCACCAAAACTATGGCAATGTCACCACTATCAACACTGGACTGCTGCCGAACTATCACAGTATCGCCGTCCATTATCGTAGGCTCCATACTACGGCCCTGAATGCGTAGGGCGAAATAAGAACACCCATCATCTTTGTATGTATCCTCTAAATATTGATAGCCTAATATTTCCTCTACGGCGTTTATGGGTGTGCCTGCTGCCACATTCCCCAGCACGGGGATTTTATAGCCGGCGTGGATGGATGGAGTAGTGGAGGGGGCGTTTAATTTGACGAGTTGATCTTCCCCAACCATGTCCATAAGATCGTCAACACTTAGCCCCATAGCCGCGGCAATATTAACATAGGTAGTAATGGATGGAATAATAGGCTTGCCACTTTTCGGGTTTTTATTCTTTTCCAACATGGATATATACCCTTTGCTTAGCTGACAACGCCTAGAAAATTCGTCCATACTGAGTCCGTGCCTAGTTCTATAATTGTGTACAATATCGCCTAGTGTCATGGCAATACACCCCTTTCATGTAGTTTTATTGTATAGTATAATAAACATTTTTTCAATAAATTTGTTTATTACACTTGACAAATTTTGTTTAGTATATTAAACTACAAACAAACACAGGGAGGAGGTTATAACGTGGGTTTTAGAAACAAGCTCAAAGAGTATAGGAAAAAATGCGGCATGACCCAAAAGGATTTGGCGACAAAGTCAAAAGTAAGTAGGGCGACGATTGCAGGGCTTGAAAGCGGGGCGATATCTGTTACTACTACTGACACGTTACTGAAATTATCGAGGGCATTGCAGGCGCCGGTAACCAGTATTTTTTTTACAAAATAAGTTTAATACATTAAACAAGAGAAAAATTTTTACTTTGCTTAGCAGCAAAGTATACCACACTCTATATAGAGTGTCGGAAAGGAGAGGAAAGCATGAAGCATATTGATGGTTTTGGTGTGAACATAAAGGAGTTTGAAAAGTTCATGCTAATGAAGCAATGGTTTAGCCGGTGCATGGAAAAGGCAGCTAAAACGGAAAAGCCGTTTAGGGCGATACTGGAGTACAACCCCAAACGGCGGCACATGGCGATTTTTTCTGTCGAGGAAATCAACGAGGATGGACATACGGACGAACTGGGCAAGAGTCAGGGATATGATAACGCTGCCGAAGTTCATTCATAGATGGTTCGCCATAAGGTAGGAAATGGAAAGCATTGAAATGCCAACCTAGAGCAGCCTCCTTAAAGTTGAAAGCAGATTTCTCTAAAACATCATAGAGGGCCTGCTTTTCATTGGCAGAAAGGCTGCTAACGTCTATTTCATAAAAAGTACCCATACAAAACACCTCCAGTTTAGGAGGTTCGCCAGCAGGGGCAAAGTTCCTGCCAAGTATAGCATATTCATTATGAATATGGCGAAAGTTAGCAACGTATAGCGGAGGGGGAAAAACATGAGAATAATCATTGAAGGAAAGCCGGAAGAGATTGCCACGGCAATTACAGGGATGCAGACGGCAACAACATTTCAAATGCAGGCTATGATTGGCCAGCTTGAGGCCGAGCGGTTCAGCAACGCTATGAAGTCGGTAAGCAACATTTTCAATATCAAAAAGAATAAGGAGGCTGAGGGAGGACACCATGAAAGTTGAAATTATCACCACAGTACACAGTGCCCAAGAAATTGAGGACAGACTCAAAGAGATTGCGGGCGTAAAAAACAGGTGCAACCACCTGGGCAGTGATTACACCGTGAAAATCAGATATGAGCAGACACGCGTCAAGGCTTGCGCTCAAGACTCTTAAATGCCTTAAGGAGAAGAGCAGATGAGAAACTACGACATTATGATTAAAATCCCGGAGGGGCGTATCAAGGAAATCATGGACAAAATGAACAAGGCACAGGAAACCATTTATGAGTGCTACAATGAGCTGATTTCTTTGGGCGTGGTAACGATTGAAAAGGCACCGTCCAATAAAGACGATGCCCCGAGGGATTAATGACCCTTTTCGATTTCATCAATAAACTGATTCAAGACGGTGGCAGTCCTATCAATTAGTTTATTGATGTCACCGATGGTAGCAGGTGATTGCCTGTTACTGTCAGATGGGCGGGCTTGATGAACAAAGGTATTCACCGCCTGCCGCAATTTGTCGGTATCTATCATAATATCACCTTCCAAGGGGAGGTATTCGACAGCAGGCAGTGAGTTCCTGCCGGAAAGGAGGTTGTAATGAACGGAACATATAAGGATTTGGCCTTACTGTTAGAGCAGGCGGCGGAGTTGGTGCGGCGGCAGGCTGAGGAAAATGAGGCCCTACGACTCAAAGAGCAAGAGCACGAGCAGGCCCGCCGTAAATATGGTATGCTGGCAGATTTGCCGGACGTGTTAACAGCTAAAGAAATAGCAGCTTTTCTGAGGATAAACCAAAACACTGTATACGAAATGTTCAAGGCCGGAAAAATCAAGAGCTTTGGCGGTGGTGCAAATGGCAAATCTATCCGCTGCATGAAGGTAGATTTTATTGAATGGCTGGATAGAGAGCGCAACCAGTCCCCACAGGAAGAAAATAACCCCGATAACTACGAAATGCCCAAGTTGATAACCAAGGGGGCAAGGCGGCTGCAAGTTGTATAAGGGAGGTAAAGGCTATGGCTATGGAAACTTTACACAAGGCATATTTCTTCAAGACTGAGCAGGACAAGAGCTTAAACCGAGCATTTATTTTGTACTGGACGGTGGATAAAGAAAAAGATTATGCAGCTTTTTCCATTGAACCGCCCAACGTAGATGATGAGGGCGCAATAATAATTACAAGATTCGCTTGCGCGGCGGAAGGCGATTTTTCCGACATGGTGCGTATGATGAAGTTGATGATTGACCCTGTGGAGGTGGTGGTGAAATGAAGAAAATAAAATTTCATGCAAGGCGTGGGGCTGCTTGTTTAGTGCTGGCGGCAGCGGCCTTGTTTTTTTGCGGCATGTACGAGGGCGATCAGGTGTTGGTAGAAACCGTGTATACGGTAAAGGCAGGGGATACTCTTTGGAGTATTGGCGAAAAGCATCTACCCTTAAACACTGGGGGGCGTCGATATTTGCCGGAGTTCATTCAGGGCATTGAGGAGTTAAATCCCTGGATACGTGAGCAGGGGTACACGATCCACCCCGGCGATAAAGTGCGCGTCAACTACTGGGTGAAGAAAGCGGAGGATGGGCAGCATGGTAGACATTGATGAATGTAAGGAAGTTTTGGAGCTTGCCATTGGAGAAGTGGAGGCAGTTATTCCGAGCGAAATTTTAGAGTCCACGATAAAACACCTGGAGGATTACCAAAAGTTGAAGTACGAAAAAAGCTGGGCCGATTTCCCGGAAGCTATGGGGAGATAAGGAGGAATGTGGCTATGGGATACTTAGAAAACTGCAAAGTGAGTGCACGCACCAAAATTGAGTTAGAAGATACGGAAAAGTTTAGGGCTGAATGTGGCGACCAAATACCGAAATTCCTACTTTCATGGCTTGATTATGATGATAACGCGGCAGTGCTGATAGCTGCCGGAGAAAAGACACTTTACGGAGCTTTCAAGGCTATACGAGATTATGCCAGCAAACACAAGACGGGGAGTTGCGCTTATGTGCCGTCTGAGAAAGCAATGGAGTTAGTGCTTGAATATTTTGGGCAGGAAGAACCGCAAGCCGTCATTGAGGGCGGCCTCATGTACAAAGTAATGATGGATGAGGCGGCAAGATTCAAACCCTACGGGACGGAAACGCCGAAAAGCGAGGCAGAGACTACGGAAAGCGGGACAAAGGGCATAGAAAACGGGACGGATGCCCAGGAAACTGAGACAGTTACAAGCCCAAGTGAACAAAAAACGCAACCGGTTGCGGAAAAAACCAAGGCTAAAAATGACCTGTCAGCATTGAACGCATTGAGTTTGGAGGATTTGGGATTATGAGCAAGGAGAAAGTACCCAAGACCGTTGCTGAAGTGCTGGAGCATTTCCGGCCATTAAAGCAGGAGCCGGATGTAGTGCGTATGGTTCGAGAGGAATTACCTGCCCACCTTTTTGTAGATGATGATGGTGAGCGGTATCATGCGTGGTGCAGTCATTGCCGGGAGTGGGTATACCTTCCAAAATCCCGGCATAAAGCCAAGGTAGAGTGCCCATCTTGCGGAGAAACCGCTGACATAATCCATATGTGGCGCGGTTATAAAAATTTGGTTGACAGAACCCTGACATATATCTATAGCAAATCCGCCAAATCTCCGGAAGATACCATCACGGCGCGGGCGGTTTATATGGAGTACCGCTGGTATCAGGAAAACTCACAGCATAGCACCTATACATTACCGTGGGATATAGCTCCTTACATGGCAGTGGACAGCTATTATGTATTTGTCCATGGGCAGGGGGCAGTACAGGCAAGGCCAGTCAATAACATAAAATGCAGCGCAGATTATGGGACACCAAGATTGGTGCTGAGCAAGTCTGTAAATGACAGATGGGGAGTATACGCGTATGGGTGTTTTGGTGCGACCCGGCACATAACCCTCAGTATCAACGAGGACACCATAGACGATGCCGTAAAAGATACCCCATTCCATTATGTTTGGGATGAAATCGCCGGCAGCTTTACAGACCGGGGAACGATGAGGGCATATGTACAGATATTTACCAAGCTGGCAAGATACCCCTTTGCGGCAGAAACGCTGGCAAAATTAGGTAACCCTACAAGAGATTGGCTCTATAGTCTGACAGAAGGCGGCCACACTGCAGGCGGTATTTTGAACTGGCGTGGCAAGACCATCACCAAGATGCTCCACTATAGCCTAAATAAAGAAGAAAAGCTGTGGCTGCGGACGACAGAAAGTACCTCTTTATACATTGGCCACATATTCGCAACGTGGTCGTGGCTGAGAAAACAGGGAAATACCAGTATAACATTGGCGGATATGGATAGATTCCGTATATGGGGCATTGCAGATATCAAAAAAGCACAGGAAGTAATCAGCCTGCCGCGCCTGATCCGTTACCTTGACCGTCAGCAGAAAGAGCATTCTCACCATGTCACCATAACCATGGGTATTTACATTGACTATCTGGACGATTGCCGGGAGCTGGGGGCGGACATGACCAAGAAATCTGTTTTTATGCCTCGTGACCTGGTAGAGGCCCATGATGCCCTGAACCGGGAAATCCGGCAGATAAGGGAATTGCAGCGCGAAGAAGAAGAACTCAAAAAATCCCGAGGCAGAAAGCGGCAGGCTGGGCAGAAAAACAAGCTCTATAAGAAATTCAGGAAGAAAATTCTGCAACAGTATGCTTTTGAAGCAGATGGGATGATGATTTATGTGCCGAAACGGTTGGAGGAACTCATAGACGAAGGTATAGCCATGCACAGCTGCGTGGGCGGCTATGTTGACCGAGTTGCAGAAGGTAAAACCATAGTAGTCTTTATTCGGGCGGCGGCAGACCATCGGGAGCGCATCGGAACCATGGAAATCAGCAAAGATGGCACCAGCATTATACAGGCTAGGGCAAAATATAATCAAAATTTGTCGCCGGCGGCAGCAGATTTTGTCAAGAAGTTCAAGGAAACCAAGATAGATAAGATTGAGAGGAAAACAGCATGATGAGTACAGAAATGGCCGAAAATATCACGGAAATGGCCGAAATGAATACGGAAAATGTCGATATGACTACAGAAATGGCCGAAAATGTCCCCGAAGTGGCAGAAAATAATCAGGTGGCTGAAACGAATGAGGATAAACTGGCCAGATTAGCTACGGAAATTAACACAATTAAGATTCAGACGCAAGCAGTTATCCAAAATGCCACGCTTGAGATTGGGCGGCGGCTCATTCAGGCCAAGGCAGCAGTTCCGCATGGTTGTTGGGGGCAATGGCTGAAAGAAAAAGTAGATTATTCTGAGCGCACGGCTCAGATGCTTATCAGCACCTTTGAACGTTTCGGCTCCGGCCAGCAAAAACTTTTTGGGCAGGCAGCAGACCCGGAACTAGTGGCACAACTCAGCAGGTCACAGATGTTTGCGCTGATGTCCATTAAAAATGAAGATGAGTGCATTGCTTTTATGGAAGAGCATAAGGAAGACCTGCCGGGCATGTCTAAAAGAGAGCTGGAACAGGCTATTAAAGAACGTGACCAGGCTAAAACTGACATAGAAGCGTGGCGCAGCCGCTGTAATGACCTGACCGACACCGCCGAAAAAGCCGCCCAGCGGGCGGAAAAGCTCAAAGCAGAGCTTGCCAAGCTGAAAGCGGATACCGCAGCGGGCGGCGAGGAAGTCGAAAAACTCAAAGCAGAAAACGAAAACCTGCAGAAATCCCTTGACCTGGAAAAGCAAAATGCCAGCAACTCATATGATGATGCAGTCGAAGCCCAACGCCGATTAGCCGAGGAAAGAGCCAAGTATGAGGAGCAAATAAAAGCCCTCAAAGAAGCCAAGGATAACGCCGAAAATGAAGAGATGAAACGCCTGCAGACAGAAACGGCAGTTCGCGCTGGCCGCATCAAGGACTTAGAACGGGAAGTCGAGGAATTGCGCAAGATGCCATATGCAAAGCCTGCCCCGGAGAAATCGCAGGAAGAAAAAGATTTTGCACGGCACTTTGAAAATTGCAAAGCCGAATTTACCCAGCTTATCAATACTATGACGGCTATCAACAAGAACCAAGATAAATACCGTGAGGCCACCAGGAAACTGCTGGGGATTATGTCACAACTGATTGGATAAAGGAAGGGGGCGGGAAATCATGTATAATGCGTGTGACCTGCCCCGCCCTGTGGTGCGGGACAGTAAAAGCAATGTCAGCACCTATTCAGAATTGGATTGGGTGTACCGGGTGCGGGAAGAGTTGGACGAGGCCCTAGCCGCCGAAACGTGGGCGGACAAAGGGGAGGAAATCGCGGATGCTATAACGGTGTGTGTATCGTGGTTGGAGTCACTAGGCTTTACCGAACGCGCGCGGGCAGAGCTTTTCCGGAGAGTCAACGCAAAGAATCAGGCCCGCGGATATATGGAGGAAAAATGAGAACCTTGTTTTATGAGCATAGCGCGGCAATGGCCTATATAAAGTTCGAGAGTTTAGACTGGCAGCTGAAAATGGCAGGCCGCCGGCGTAGAAAAATAGGCAAAGCCGAACTAAGGAAAAGATTACTCAAAGATTTGGCGAGAAAACAGGAGGCATGATTTATGAGCGGTATTTGTAGTCCCATCACGGATATGGTTTATGTCACCGGAGATTATGGCGGGATTGCGATCCACTTCCAGCCCGGTGAGCGGTGGGAGTTCCAGCAGGATGAAGTCCATAGGGATAGATTGGTGGCCCACAAGAATAACAGGCTGGCCATAAGCCTGACCGTCCAAAAGTTCCATGAGGTTTTTGAGATTAAGGAGCGCAAAGAATGAATATTATGAGACAGGTTGCCGCCAATTACGGCAAGAGACTGGAACAACCATTCAGAATAAAGGCTGTCACCACCGCCACCGTAAAGCTGGCAGAGGATGGGCTTTGGTATCAAGACCCGGCCACTCAGGTGTGGTATCGCTCAGAAAGTCTATTAGTAAAGCTGATTACGGGGCAGGCGGTGATTACCAAGTGATGGAAAAACCGTGGAATACTCACAAGCATACCCGGATATCACAAAACTGGGGCGTGGAATACTCATATTATGAAAGAAACCGACAACTGGCAAAGGCCCATAGGATGATGGAGGAGCACCACCGTGGGCGGGGGCATAGAAAATGATTAAGAAGGATAAAGACCTGCTGCGAGCGGTAAAAACCATGTACCGGTTCCAAGAGGATTGCAAGCACAGGTATTTTTGCACAGAGTGCGCGGCATATAATGGAAAAACTTGCAGGCTGAAAGCTGGCAAACAGGGCGTGCCCGCCGGATGGGATATTACCACGGCGGATTTGCAGAGATTGGAGGCAAGGGCGAGCAATGAAAGGTGTATGCTTTCTCAATGAAAAGATTGACGAACTGAATTTTAGCGCTGAAACAGAAAACGGCAAGGCTCTCCCTATCACCTTTAAGCAGGGCGAAAAATACAAATTCGGTTCAGACGATTCCCGCGTTTATGTATGCTTTAGCGATAATGAAGAATATTTCGTAGGCTTTTCTTATCGCGATTTTGGGAAAGTTTTCTGCATAGAGAGATTGGAGGCTGAATGTAATGAGTGCGGAAGAATTGGAAAAGATGGCCCGGAAGATACAGAAGTATTGCAAGGCTAGGCATTGCATAGATGGATGCACCTTTGCTTATTTCGAGAAGGGCAGCAAGATGCCTCACTGCAAGCTGAAAAGTGATGATTCCGAGGCAATAGCCACCTACCCCGAGGATTGGAAGATTTAAGGAGGCCCAGGAAGTGAGCAACGAATTGATGGCCATGGGCTGGGGGTTTCTGTTTTGCCTCCCAGCCACGCTTATTTTGGCCTTTTGGTACTGGCATGATGAAAGGAAATATAAAAAATCAAAATAGGTAAAGAAAAAGCCCCACAGGTGCGAACTGTGGGGCACTGCTGGAAAAATCCAGCAAAGTGGCTATAAGAAACTTCTATATAAATTATAGCACACTTTCCCAAAACCTACAATAATATAGCGTCTGACAGGTACGGGTGAAAGTCCCGTTAGCGGGTTCATCAAGGCGTTAATAATTCACGTACAGAGTAATAAAATAAGATTTTATAAAATATATAATCCTATGATGGGGTGAGAGTCGTGCCATACATTCAGAAAGTAAGAAATACAAGAGATAAAAAAATAATTGTCATAGACAAGTATTATAACTTTATGGCAAGACCCAAGGGGAAGAAACTGAAAGAGATTAGAAACCCCAAAGAGAATGTATCCCCGGAGGATTTGAAAAAGAGAAACCGGAGAAGGGCCACGGAAAGGGTTGCTTTGATGATTGCCAATAACTTTGTAGAGGGCAGCCCTTACCTGACTGTGACCTATGACAAAGAAAATCTGCCAGCTGGGGAAGAACTGGAAACGAGAGTCAAAAAAGATTTGAGAAATTTTGAGGATAGGCTGAAAAGATTTTACAAAAAGCAGGGGGTTGAGCTGAAATATGCTGCAACTGTGGAAAATGTGATGTCGGGGAGCGGCCGCGCCCATGCCCATTTGGTTTTATCTATCTTGCCGGAAGTAAAAACAGATCGAGAGTATGAGAGGATTTTTACCAAGATTTGGGGCAAGGGACATGTGAGGGTTGAACAATACGGCGGTGAGGCAACGGATGCCACGCGACTGGCAGCATATTTTGTGAAACAGGAAAAAGCTGACGGCGGGGCAAGAATGAATTTTTCCCGCAACTGTGAACCCCCGGCAGAGAAGAAAAAAGAAATACGCCGCTCAGAGAGTTTTTCCCACCGCATAAATGTGCCCAAGGGGTACTTTGTGAATAAAGAGCTAACTTTCCAAGGCTTAACAGATGGAGGTTATCCCTGCCAGCATATTGTTTTAGAGCAATGTGAAGAAAAAGACCGCCGTATCTATGACTTGAAAAAAGGCGAATACCTGGAAAGGAGGCGGAAAGCGTGAAGGTATTTAAGGATTTTGACTCACAGGCTTTTGGCATGGCCATAAAGTCATTACCTGAAAATAAAAAGATGCTGGCTGTCAGGATGGTAGTGCGCGACCTGTCGCCAAGCCAAAGGACAAGATTATTTCAAAGGCTGAAACAAATTAGGAGGCATACCAAGTGATTGAATTAAAAAGCAAA
>DJYL01000164.1 GCA_002448495.1 Pseudoselenomonas ruminantium
CGTCAGCCGGATGCTGTCGTTATTGCGGGGGATATTTACGACAAGGCCATTCCTTCTGCTGAAGCAGTTACCCTTTTTGATAACTTTATTACAAAACTCAGCGCAACTCTGCCTCATGGAGAAATTATGCTCATATCCGGCAACCATGACAGTGCTCCACGCCTCAATATCTTCCGCCCCCTGCTCGCCCACCATCATGTACACATGGTGGGCCTTCCTCCGATGAAAGAAGACGAACACATCACCTGTGTTCCCCTGCAGGATAAATATGGCCCCGTAAATTTTTACCTGCTCCCTTTTGTAAAACCATCCATGATCAAGGACATCACCGGAACAGACGAAAACGGCAATAATCTCTCCTATGATGCCGCCCTTCATGCCCTGATTGAACGGGAAAACATCGACCAAAGTATCCGCAATGTACTGGTAAGCCACCAATTCTTTCTTTCTACCGGCAAAACAGCCGCCGACATCCCCCGGGCAGATTCCGAAATCATTACCGTCGGCAATATCGATTCCGTAAAAGGCGACCTTCTGGAGCGTTTTGATTATGCAGCGCTGGGTCATATCCATATCCCCATGCAGCTGAATGGCCGGGAATGCTACCGCTACTGCGGTACACCTTTGGCCTGTTCAATCAGCGAAGCCGGACAGGAAAAAGGCATCATCGAAGTCGAATTAAATGAAAAAGGTTCCGTCAAAACGACCAAACTTCCGCTTACACCACTTCGTGCGGTGCGGAAGATAACCGGAACACTTGCGGAGGTCACCGCATCCCCTTCCGATGATTTTGTCAGCGTTACCCTGACAGATAAAAACGATTTGGATGTCTTTGATATGCATGACCGATTGAAAGCAGCCTTCCCCAATCTATTGGATATACGGAGAGAACAACCACTGCGCCCCAGAGAACAAGCGAACATTGCTACCGCCGACACACTTACACCATTCGAGCTTTGTAAGGCATTTTTAGGTACCATTACTCCGGAAGAAGAGGATCTATTGACTGACCTTATCAATACCGTTCAGGAACAGCACTAAAGCGAGAGAGGAACAATATGAAACCCATAAAATTGACCATGAAAGCCTTTGGCTCCTATGGCGAAGAAACCACCATCGACTTCACCCGTCCCAATCAAAAACTATTTCTGATTACCGGCGATACCGGAGCAGGAAAGACCACCATATTTGACGCCATAACCTATGCCCTTTATGGAAAAAACAGTTCCCTGATGAATTCCAAAAACGGTATGGAAATCCAAAGTCAATATGCTGATTTCAGCCATCCTCCCTATGTCGATTTTACCTTCAGCGAAATACAAAACGGGCAGGAATGTATCTATAAGATACATCGTGAGCTTCATCATCTGCACAAAAATAAAAGCGGCAAAAACGCCTATCGGCCCATAAGTGAAAGAATCACACTTCTCCTCCCTAATGATGAAGAATATCTGGGCGACATCCAAAAAAAGATTAACGAAATTGTCGGTCTGACCAGAGAGCAATTTATGCAGGTAGCCATGCTGGCTCAGGGCGAGTTTATGAAACTGCTGCGCACAGAATCAAAGGATAAAAAGGTTATCTTTCGCCAACTTTTTAAAACCGAAATATATCAGCGCCTTATTGATGAAATAAAAACACGCAACAAAACCATGCAGGGCGAACTAAATCTCATCCTCAAAAAATGCCAGTCCCATATCGAGACTCTGATTCTGCCAGATACCCTTCCGCCCGAAAATCCGCTGCCATCGCTAAAAGCACGTCTCTGTCAGACTTCGCCCAATATCGCAGAAATGGAAACCCTGCTTCAGGAACTGAATGCACTCATCGAAGTACATCAAAACGAAGTGCAAAATCAACAAAACCACTGGAATGAACTATCCAGGCAACGTGACCAACTCAATGCAAGAATCGCCAAAGCCCAGGAATTAAGCAAGACTTACACCAGTCTTGACCTTCTGCTGGAACAGGAAAAATCCCTTGCTGCCGAACAGAAAACACAAATAAAGAACGAACAATTAGCACAAGGCATAATCCAGGCTTATGAAATAAAAGGCATTTATGACCGTCTGAGCGACAAAGAAAAAGATTTCCAGAAAACCCAAGAGCAAAAAGAGGAAACAGAAAAACTGCTGCCCCAGCAGGGCAAAATGGTTGAACAGGCACAGACAGATGAACAAAATGCACAAGCCGATGCCCAAAAAACAATTGCCGCTTACACCGCTATAAAAAACAAAGTAGATGATGCCCTAAAACAAATGCTGGAGCTGGAGACTGCCCAAAAAGAATTGACGGCAGCCCAAAAACAATTTGCAGCGGCTCAAAAAACACAGGCCAATACCCAAAAGGAACAAACTGAATATACGCAAAAACTGAACCTTTGGCAAAAGCGCGTAAGCGAACTTGGCCATGTAAAAGCAGATTTAGCCAAGACCGAAAACCGTCAGGAAACACTCAGGCAATGGACAGCAACCTGTACATCCCTGACCCAATTACAGGCCCAACTACAGCAAGCCGACAAAAAAGCCAGTGCGGCCCGGGAAAAATTTCTGCAGGATCAGGCAGCATATAAACAGGCACGCGAAGAATACGATCATGCCCATCAGCAATACCTGAACGATCAGGCCGGCATACTGGCAGAAGAATTAAAGGCCAATGCTCCCTGCCCTGTCTGCGGCTCACTGGAGCACCCGCATCCCTATGTTCCACAAAACAATAATAAAGCGATCGAGCGCGGGGAACTGAACGCCTTGGAAAAACGCAAAAATACATTGAATGATGCGCAAATCCAATCGGCCGGCAATGCCAAAGGTGCCAATGAAAAGGCCGAAAGCCTGCGAGAACAATTCACACGCCAACTGAAGGAATTACAGAAAAGCATCACGGATATTGCCCATATCGAAATTCCCGACACCTTAGACGCTATAGAAAATATACTGCAGAAATGGCAGAAAAAAATCACCGCAGATATTACAACATTTTCTGCGCAGACTGCTGAACTCGACCAAATTCAAAGCGCATTAGCCAAGAGCACCGACGAATTAAATCACCTGCAAAAATCTATGGAACAGGCATCTGCCGCTGTACAAACTGCAGCCGGCAACTGTCAAAGCATTCAGGGACGTATTGCCACGCTCCGTCAACAGCAGACCTACCCCGATAGCCAGACCGCACAAGCTGCGCTCAGTCAGGCCGAACAGATGCGCGACAAAGCCCATAATGTGCTGACAGACGCTCAAAATACGACCCGAAAAGCCCAAGATGTTCTGCAATCCTCAAAAACGATTCTTAGCGAGTGTCTTCGCAAACTGCCTTTACTGCAAAACGAAGTCGCGGAGCTGCAGGAACAATATAAAAAAGCCTGCCTGTCGCGGAATCTTAAGGAGTCAGCCTGGAAATCCCTGACCGAAAATTATAGCCTGAAAGAAGGCAAAGACATCCAACAGTCCTGCCAAAAATACAACGAACAGCTAAAAACGTTGCAAGGACAAAAAGCAGCCCTTTTGGCCACAATTGGTGACCAAAAACGCCCGGATTTGCTCCCGCTGACCCAACAACAGCAGGATATCGACAACCTATGGAAAACAGCAGACCATTCTCTGCAAACCATGCGGCACCTGTTGCAACAAAACAGTTCCATAGCCGCCTATCTGACCAAAAACCTTGCACAACGGGATGCAAAAATCAGTGCTGCAACTGCGCTGAACAATCTTTGTGAACGACTTTCCGGCTCTGTCAAAGGCGAAGCCAACCTGGATATTGAAACCTATGTACAGCGCTATTATCTGGAAAAGATACTCTATGCCGCCAACATCCGATTCCGCGAAATGACCGGTGACCAATACGAACTGCGTCTTGCGGCGCCTGAGGATAGGAACAAAAAAGGCGAACACGGCCTCGACCTGAATATCCTCTCTACCGTTACCGGACAGGAACGGGATATCAAGACGCTGTCTGGCGGAGAATCCTTTATGGCAGCCTTGTCTTTGGCTTTGGGATTATCCGACCAGATTCAGCTGAGCAGTTCTGCCATCAATTTGGATATCATGTTCATCGATGAAGGTTTTGGCTCTCTCGATGACCATTCCCGCAGCCAGGCCATAAAAGTACTCAAACGCCTGTCCAACGGTGACAAATTGATTGGCATTATCTCCCATGTAACCGAACTAAAACAGGAAATCGACAACCAGCTTATCGTCCGCAAGGACAATAACGGCAGCCATGTTGCATGGCAAATCAGCTGACAGCACAGAAGATGTGGAAAGGAGCTGTGATAAATGCTTTCGCATTTCATCACAGCTCCTTTGTTTCACGTGCAACACTTATACAAACACGATATCCTTAGAACCAATATTCTACACGGCCGAACAATTTTTCTGCCTTGCGGTCATTTTCCAGCTGTTTACCGTGGAAATAGATTGCCTTAGCCTGAACGTTAGGCAAAATGGTATACTGTGCGCTAACTTCTATCCCCTTGGTATTATAGAAAGCACCATCACAGGATGGATACATGGAAGTGTTGCCACCTTGATGACGATACGAAACATAGGCGCCCCATGACCCCTGCTGTAGTTTATTGGCCCCTTTATAGGCAAGATGCAAGACACCGGAGCGATTATAGTAATCTGCAGCTGTATTCTGCATATAAGCACCGGTCAGGGAAACATTTTTATCAAAACGATAAGTTGCCGCTCCTTCCCAGATATGCGCATGCTCCTCGTCGGCCCCTTTGCTGTAAAAAGCATCCTTAAACATACGGCTCTTAAAGTGATAATAGGCACCCGTTAAAGACAATTTGCCCGGATTAACAGTCACCGCCAAACTTTGTATAGCGGCAACATCTTCATTTACTTTACGCCCCGTAGCACGTTTGAGCGATTCATCATAACGCAGATTATCTTTATTTATACGACCGGCACGGGCCTGTACCTTCACGTTTTTGCCAAAATTAACTTCTATACCGGAAAATTGCGTAAAGAACATCAGATTTTTGTCATAATTGGTCGTATCGGGAATACGTCCTAATTTTACATTGAAATTCTTATAATTTCCCTGCACCCAAAGCCGTTTCAGGGAAACATTATCCGTAGTATCCTCTCTTACATCAAGTGAGGTGTCCAAACGGGCATGTACATTCCAATTATTATTGACCTTGGCTTTCGGTTCCAAACGCAGTAAAAAAGCTTCAGACGTAGAATCCGTCGTTTTTCCGTTTTTCCCTTCCGTCCGCTGGCTTGTGTATGTATAACGCGCTTCTCCCGACCATTTTACCACATCTGCATTTCTTTCCAGATTGGCCACGCGGACACCTAAATTATTTAATTCAACAGAAAACTCAGTTGCCAGCTTATCCACAAGCGCCTTATCAGCTGCACTGCCTTTACTGCTCGCCATGGCCTTAGCCACCATCTGTGCCATTTCATAACGTGTTATATTTTGTTGGCCACGATAATTGCCATCACCATAACCTTCAATAACGCCATCTGCGACTAAAGCAGCTACCGCATCATAAGCCCAATGGTCTGCGGGCACATCGGAAAAGGGATTGGCAGCGGCACTGACACCTGAGGCTGCTCCCATTACCAGACAGGCTGACAAAACGGATAAAACTGTTTTTTTCATAACCGGCACTCCTCTTTATCCTAAAATATTTATCACACCAACAAAGACATAACAAAGGAAGCAATCAATGCCACCAGCATCGGAATAGCGGTTCTCTTTACTACGTCAACCGGAGAGACATCCGCTACACCGGCTACCGCTACCACAGCCGCCGTAATTGGTGAAGCACTGCGGGCAATACTCGAAGCCATCTGCATAGGCGTAATCATCGCTGCCGGTAAAATAGCCATTTTAGCGGCAATATCCGGTACCAGTGCACCGAAAGAGTAAAACGGCGCATTCCCCGACCCCATAATAACAGCAGCTATTGTAACAATAAGAACCATCACCAACGTAATTCCGGTTGCGCCAAAACCGGAACTCTGCGCACCGCTGATAATCATATCCACAGCTCCAATTTTCGTCAGGCCAAAGGCAAACGTCTCACCGGCTACAATAAGCGTAATAACCGTAGCGAAAATTTTTCCCATCCCATCAAAGAATACTTTAATGCTGTCAAAAACGGTCTTTACGTCCCGCGTCCGGACTAATTCAAACAACATGGCCAAGGCAATGCTGATAATCATCGCCGTAACCACCGGCATCTTAATGGTAGATATACACAACTTGCTAAAAACAAGCACAAGACCTATAGGAACCAAAGGTAAAATCGCATAAACAGCAGGTGGCAGGGACTCATCCTTTTCAGCAGGCACAAACGTCATCTGCTTAGCCTCTACGCCATCCCGCCGATCAAACCAGCGCTGTACAAGAAAATGCGATATGGCAATCGCAAAAATGGTAACCACTGCTATGGGAATCTGTTCACCAACAAAATAATCTGCTACATCCAAACCGGCAGTTTTGGCTGCAAACACAGCAGTACCGGATGCCGGACCTAAATCCAGACAGGGCGCTGTAGCAATGACTGCCGCAGCCGACAGGCGGCTGACCCCTAAACTGGTCAGCACAGGATACAGCGTGGCCATCAACAATACGCACAAGCCTGCTGCACTGGGGATAACGATATTCAGGAGCTGCTCCACCACATAGCTAACCGCTAAAAGCAAATAAGGGGATTTCATCATACTCAATGGTTTTGCGGATAAATGAACAAGCACACGACTTGCCCCGATATGCTCCATATATTTGGCAAAACCGCCAACAGCCATAATCAGCAAACCAATACCTGCAGCCCGGGAACTGAAGGTGTCTTCGATGAATTTAAAAATATCAAACCAGACCATGCCGGTTGTTTTCTTTCCATCCAACAGGGGATGACCAATCAGAATGGTCATAGCCATCAAGAAGATGCCGCCGGCAAAAAGCACGGTCTGGGCATTTTTCTTTTGTAAAATCATGTAGGCCACGATTACAGTCGTTATCAGAGCCAAGGCCAACGCTAACATAAACTCTCCTCCTCTTTTACCGTTGACAGATAATATGCTGTATAATCCGGCACAGCAATTCGTAACGCGGAATGATACTATCCATTTCCAGATACTCGCCTTCGCTGTGGGCACCACCGCCTACCGGTCCCAGGCCATCAATCGTCGGTGTTCCTCCGGCAGCAGCAAAGCTGCCATCCGAACCGCCACCACTGGCTGTCCAGCCAAATTCCACCCCGATTTCCTGTCCGATTTCATCGATACTGCGGCAAAGTGCCATCGTTTTTTCTGTCGGAAGCATCGGTGGTCTTGTTATCCCGCCCTCTACAACAGCTGATGTGCCCTCCACATGAGGATGCCGTTGGAGTTCATCCATGACCCCTGCGACGCGCTCGATTTCTGTCTTGTCATAATAGCGTACATCCACAGCAGCACCGGCGGCTCCCGGCACTGCACTTATGCCTGTACCGCCCCAGACTTTCCCCACATTTACCGTAGTTTCTTTGGTAAAATCCGTGGCTGCCTGCAGGGCTATAATCCAATGAGCCAATTCCTCCACGGCATTTCTGCCTTTTTGATAATCCACACCGGCATGGGCAGCTACCCCCTTTATATCAATATGATAACGGGCAATCCCCTTGCGTTTGTGAACCAGATTTCCATTGGCACGCCCAGCCTCCAGCACCAGCACATAACGGCTCTTTCCTGCCAACTCTGTAGAATAGCCTGCAGAGTAACGGGAACTTATTCCTTCGTGGTCACTGTTAAGAAACACACATATGGCAGCCTCCTGCAGTGCTCCTCTTGCCTGCAAATTGGCCAGAGCATAATAGCCGCTTAACATACCGGCCTTACAATCAATAACCCCAGGACCATAGGCACGACTTCCCTCTATCCGAAAAGGTCGTTTAGCGGCCGTTCCCAAAGGAAATACGGTATCCATATGGGCCAACAGCAATACATCATAATGTTCGGCCTCTTTGTTGACGATTTTCAAACAGGGTGCAATGCTCTCTGAAAAACGGACTTCTTCAACCGACCAGCCTATCGATTCATACTTTTCCTTCATAAAAGCAGCAATCTTGCCGGCGCCTTCAGGCTCTAAGGAAACGCTGTCTATATTAACGAGCTTAGCCAGTTCGTCCAGATAGCGCTGTTTTTCCAGCTCCATACCCAACTACCTCCTGTAAAACTTTAGCTTGTAAAATTGAATGTCATGGCCACATCTTTATCATAATATCCATCAGATTAAATGTAAAATTCGCAATACTTCTAATTTTATTAGCCAATCTAATTGGACAAAATACGACAAAGCAGTATATAATGATGGCGAACTCAATAAAATGCAGAAAGGTGATGTATCATGCTCTTGCGACAAATACAATATTTTATGGCTGTGGCAGAATCCCATCACTTTACCAAAGCGGCCAAACAGCTCTTTGTCTCCCAATCGGCTCTTTCTCAGCAAATCAACAAACTGGAGGACGATTTAGGCGTCAAACTCCTTGACCGCATATCACATCCCATTACACTGACCGCTGCCGGCGAAGAATTTTATCGCTGTGCAAAAAAAATACTTTCCGATATTAACCAACTTGAACTGCAAATGCAGCATTATGCCCGCGATAATCAGGGAACCTTGCATATTGGCGTTATTACCGGCCTGGGCAAGCTGCCGCTCACGGATATCCTTTCCAAATTCAATACCGAAATATCACCACAAATGCAATTTTCCCTGACCAATTGCCTCAGCAAAAAACTGTGCCATATGCTCGGTAATCATGAAATCGATATTGCCATTATGGCCGTTTCGGATGACTTTCCCACTGATGATTTTGAAATATTATCCTTGCAGCATGAGCCATTTCTGGCCATTCTGCCTGCTGCACATACGTTGAGCAACAATACGCAGATAAGCCTGCAGGAACTGGAAACCGAAAATTTCATCTTCCCTACGGCAGAAAATGTTTCTTATGATGTCTTTATGTCCGCCTGCCTAAAGACAGGTTTTACCCCCAATATTGTCACCTATTGTAACACCCCCGGCCAGCGCATTGATCTCGTCCAATCCGGATTGGGAGTCAGCTTGATATCCGAAAGCGGCTTTGCCTATTTTAATAACCACGCTGATGTTGTCTCCCGCTCCCTGACTGAACCATTTTACAAACATATCGCTATGGTACGACGGCGGGAAGAAAAACA
>DJYL01000180.1 GCA_002448495.1 Pseudoselenomonas ruminantium
CACTTTCTGTACTTCGTATACCAGATAACGCTGAGTGGCCTGCAGACCGCAGACACGCAGAATATCGTGCGGGTTGATGGAACCTTCGGTGAGTTTGTCACCCGGCTTTAAGTGCATACCCTGCTTGGCAGCCATACGGGCGCCATAGGGGATTGCATATTCGCGGGCTTCGCCTTCGTCCGGTACAATCGTAACCTTGCGCATACCCTTGCCGGAGTCTTCGACTTCTGCACGGCCTTCAATCTCGGCGATGATGGCATGGTGCTTCGGCTTACGTGCCTCGAACAATTCTTCGACACGCGGAAGACCCTGGGTGATATCGTCACCGGCAACACCGCCGGAGTGGAATGTACGCATGGTAAGCTGTGTACCCGGTTCACCGATGGACTGGGCGGCGATGATACCAACTGCTTCACCGATTTCCACCTCAGCCTGATTAGCAAGGTCACGGCCATAGCACTTGATGCAGACGCCGAACTGGGACTTACAGGTGAGCACGCTGCGGATGGATACGCGGTCACGCACTTTTTCGATGCGTTTTGCCATATCTTCATCAACCGTATCGTTGATGGAGGCAATGCGCTCGCCCGTAGCCGGGTCATCGATGTTTTCCGCCAGCACACGGCCAACGATACGTTCTGCCAAGGATTCGATGATACCATCGCCTTCCTTGATGGCCTCCACTTCGATACCGCGGACGTTGTTGTTGCGCACGCGGATTTCCTTGGCGTCGGATGCCAGAATCGTGTCAATGAGTTCAGCGGTCAGCTTGGTGCCGGCAGATACTACTACAGCATTTGCGGAGTCAACCACATCACGGGTAACATCCTTGCCGCTCATTTCGTGAATCATGGAATCCTTGGCCTTGGCACGGGCAGCCTCATCCGGCTCGCCCAAAGTGATGGCTTCGGTAATCATGGCGTTGCTGATAGCAGCTTCGGAGGCCAGAGAAGAACCGCGAACCATGATTTCGCGAACTTCCTTCTCGCCGATAACGGCCAGTTTTTCCTCGTCCAGAATGGTGTCGCGTGCAAAGAGCAATTCCTTGGTTTCGGGGTCGAGGACATCGGCACCCAACAGACGGCCCATGAGGCTGTCGTTGAGGATTTCCAGCGCATCGAAGGTGGACTCGGCAAGGCGTGCACGAGCCTGCACCAGATTGAGCGTGGAGATATCGCAGTCTTCCTCACGGACGATTACATCCTGTGCCACGTCAACCAGACGGCGGGTCAAGTAACCGGAGTCAGCCGTACGCAGTGCGGTATCGGCCAGACCCTTACGGGCACCGTGGGAAGAAATAAAGTAATCGGATACGGACAGGCCTTCACGGAAGTTGGCCGTAATCGGCAGGTCGATGATTTTACCGGACGGGTCAGCCATCAGGCCGCGCATACCGGCCAGCTGACGCATCTGCTGTTTGTTACCACGGGCACCGGAGTCAGCCATCATGAAGATCGGGTTGAAAGCGTCCATGTTGTCCATCATGGCGTCAGCCACGTCATCCGTAGCCTTGGACCAGAGGTCAACAACCTTGTGGTAACGTTCTTCTTCGGTGATCAGACCACGGTCATAACGGCGCTCAACCTTGTTGACAATCTGCTGCGTATCGCTGATGATGGTCTTCTTCTTCGGCGGCACGATAACGTCAGAGATAGCAACGGTCATACCAGCTACGCAGGCATAGTGATAACCGAGGTTCTTAACATCATCGATAACATGCGCCGTTTCCGTAGCACCAAAAGCGTTGTAGCACTTGGCAACGAGCTTGCCCAGTTCCTTCTTGTTCATGAGCACGCCCAAGCACCACTGGTCGGATTCTTTATCCTTATAGAAGTAACGGATTTTTTCCGGCAGGATTTCGTTGAAAATCATGCGGCCCAAAGAGGTCTTGACGAGGCCATAACCATCAATGCGGCACTGAATAGCTGCCTGCAAATCAAGGTCATGCTGCTGGTAAGCCAGCAGTGCTTCGGCAATACCGGTCAGCACCTTGCCTTCGCCACGGGCACCAGGGCGAATCTGCGTCAGGTAATAGGAACCCAGAACCATGTCCTGCGAAGGAACGATAATCGGCTTACCATCCTTAGGTGCCAGAATATGGTTGGCAGCCAGCATCAGGATGCGGGCTTCCGTCTGTGCTTCGGAGGACAGCGGCAGATGGATAGCCATCTGGTCACCGTCAAAGTCAGCGTTGTATGCCGTACAAGCCAGCGGATGCAGCTTCAAGGCGCGGCCTTCGGTGAGTACCGGCTCGAAGGCCTGAATACCCAGGCGATGCAGCGTCGGGGCACGGTTCAGGAGAACCGGATGCTCTTTGATTACGCCTTCGAGAACATCCCAAACCTCAGGTTTAGCACGTTCTACCATGCGCTTAGCCGATTTGATATTGTGAGCGGCTCCCGAAGCAACCAGCTTTTTCATAACAAAGGGCTTAAATAGTTCCAGAGCCATTTCCTTCGGCAGGCCGCACTGATGGAGTTTCAGTTCCGGGCCTACGACGATAACGGAACGGCCGGAGTAGTCAACACGCTTACCCAAGAGGTTCTGACGGAAACGGCCCTGCTTACCTTTCAGCATATCGGAAAGGGATTTTAATGGGCGGTTGCCCGGGCCCGTAACCGGACGGCCGCGGCGGCCGTTATCGATCAGGGCGTCAACAGCTTCCTGCAGCATGCGTTTCTCGTTGCGGACAATGATGTCCGGTGCACCGAGGTCCAAGAGGCGTTTCAGACGGTTATTACGGTTGATTACACGGCGATACAGGTCGTTGAGGTCGGACGTCGCAAAACGGCCGCCATCGAGCTGTACCATCGGACGCAGTTCCGGCGGAATGACCGGCACAACATCCATAATCATCCAGGACGGCTTGTTGCCGGATTTGCGGAATGCTTCCACAACTTCCAGACGGCGGATAGCACGAATCTTCTTCTGGCCGGAAGCCGTGCGGACTTCCTTGCGCAGAACTTCGCTCATGCGCTCCAAATCCAGCTCCTCGAGGAGTTCTTTGATGGCTTCGGCACCCATGCCAACACGGAAGGTATTGCCATATTTTTCCAAAGCATCATGGTATTCCTTTTCGGAAAGCAGGCTCTTCTTCGTAAGATCCGTATTTTCCCCGGCATCCAGCACGATATAGTACGCAAAGTACAGAACCTTTTCCAGCGCGCGCGGGCTGATGTCTAAGATCAGACCCATGCGGCTCGGAATGCCCTTGAAATACCAAATATGTGAAACCGGCGCAGCCAGTTCAATATGTCCCATGCGCTCACGGCGAACCTTGGCGCGCGTTACTTCAACACCGCAGCGGTCACAGACAATGCCCTTATAGCGGATACGTTTGTACTTACCGCAATGGCATTCCCAGTCACGGGTCGGGCCAAAGATACGCTCGCAGAACAGACCATCGCGCTCCGGTTTGAGCGTACGATAGTTGATGGTCTCCGGCTTCTTGACCTCACCGTAGGACCACTCGCGGATTTTGTCCGGAGAGGCCAGACCGATGCGCATCGAATCAAAATTATTTACATCCAGCAAAGAGATGACACTCCCTTCTTATTCCTCACCATTATCCGTATCTTCTGCGCCAGGTTCTACAATGGAACCAAGGCTGCCGATATCGGCAATGATGTCGTCCGGCTTCTCATCATCAGAGGGTGCTCCTTCATCATAGGAGTCTTCCTGCTTCGGTGCAGCGGCACCTTCCTGCGTGGGGTCAACGCCAGCCACGTCAAAATCAAGTTTCTTAGCCGTTTCGTTGATATCTTCATCGTCCTCATCCTGCAAGGAGATTTCCTTGGCATCTTCGTTGAGAACCTTGATATCGAGGCCGATGGACTGCAGTTCCTTAATGAGTACCTTGAAGGACTCCGGCACACCCGGTTCGGGGATGTTTTCGCCCTTGACGATAGCTTCGTAAGCCTTGACACGGCCCACCACGTCATCGGACTTAACCGTCAGGATTTCCTGCAGGGTATATGCAGCGCCGTATGCTTCCAGCGCCCAAACTTCCATTTCACCGAAACGCTGACCACCGAACTG
>DJYL01000066.1 GCA_002448495.1 Pseudoselenomonas ruminantium
CGGCAGTTCGATAATCACCCGGCGTTCCCCTTCCCGCTGAATAATCGGCTCGGTGAGGCCCAGCGAATTGACGCGCTTTTCCATAATCGTGACAACACGGTTCATCGCATCATCATTTACTTTGGCAATATCTGTATCTTCGGCTTCCAGTACCACATGGGTACCGCCCTGCAAATCAAGCCCCTGCCGAATCGAAAAAGCCAGCGGCTTTACAAAGGCTAGGAAAATGGCAATAATGGCCACGACACAGACAATCAGTTTCATGAGATTATTTTTTCTCAAGAGTTTTCATCCCCTTTTGTCTTTTGTTTCTTATATTCCTTGATGAAACTTACGACCTTGTCCCGCACCTCGGCGGCACTGTATTTATCGGTCTGAATGTAAAGGTCAGCATGCGCTCTGGCATCAGCCAGCCGCTTATGCTGCACCGCCAGCCTGCTTTCATCCCAATAAACCACCCGCCGCTTATGAATCGCAGGCATGGTCGCATCAATCATCACCAAAATATCCGGATGGCGCTTTGCCCAAAAATCATGAATCCCGGAATGTTCCTGCGCCACATTATAAGCATCATAGCCCGCCGCCTTTAGTCCGGCAACCAGCGTAGTCTTCCCCGAAGCACAAACTCCCACAACCGCAATCTTCAAGACAATCACTCCTATCCAGTTAAAAAATATTAATATGGATATGTTACCTCAAGCTGCTCAATCTTGGGGCTTGAGGGCGAACCATCGGTTATCCCCATAACCAGCACCGTCATATCATCCGACGCCTTCTCCGCATCGAGTTCCAGCGCATAATCCATAATGCTCTTGGCGATAAAGGCCACATCCTCCGCTTCATTCTTGCGGACAATGTCCATGATTTTCTCAAAATCTGCCGGATGTCCCAGACGCTTTTTCCCCGCATGCGCAATACCATCGGTATAGGACACAATCAGCATCCCCGCCGTCAGCGGCACCTCATACATGAGTGGCTTCATATGGCGGTTCACGCCGATAGGCTCCACATTTTCATCATACACCGTCTCATACTCCGGCGTTTTGATGATTACGGGACAGTTGGAATTGCGGCTGATGACCGCCGTCTCCGTATCGAGGTCGGCACTCACCACCGTCAACGTGCAGGACACCTTCTTATCCTTCATGGCATAGAGATAATCATGCACAGCCCGGGCTACCGCCCCGTCACGGGCTCCATCGGAGATCAGCTGGGTGGCCTTATTCACCACCCAGCTGCTGGTATGATGAGCAGCCAGTCCATTTCCCTGACCATCGGCAATAATCGCCGAAATCCCCCCATGAGGACGTTCCACAATATCACAGGTATCGCCACAGACTTCCGTAGCATATTTAGAAGTCTTGGCCATCCCAATCTTAACTTCCATATAATACATCTCCCATAATACCCCAGCGCTCAAGGATGAGCGCTCAGCTTACAACAGACAGTTATATATTCCCTGCTCAGTAATAATCTTATGCACAAGAGCATCATGCTCCTCCATCGGAACCGCGCCCACCAACTGACAGGAAAACGCCAGCGCTATCCGCTTGGCCTTCGTTGCCCGGGCAAGGTAGGCATCATAAAAACCGCCGCCCATGCCCAGCCGTTCTCCGCGGGTATCATAAGCTATACCGGGAACGATGATTAAATCCAGTTCCTCCGGCGGGATAATTTTCCCCTTTTCCGGAGCAGGGGTCAGAATGCCATATTCTCCTTCCACCAGATCGTCAAAGTCGGTAAAACTCACTGCCTCCATCTGCCCTTTCCCTGTAATACGTGGCAGTGCCACCGTTACACCCAGAGAAAGCCACTTTTCCATTAACTGCCTTAGCTGCACTTCATCAGGTAAAGGAGCATAGCAGAGCACCTTGCGCGGTTCCTTAAAATCCGGCAAAGCGCAGAACACGGTAAGCATACGGTTGCTCGCCCGCTGACGGTAGTTATCCGTCAGGTTTCGCCGGGCGGCGATGATTTTTGACCGCAAAGCCTTTTTCGCAGCCTGCAGGTCTTTTACAGCCCCGTCCATAATCAGGCCTGCTTATCTTGCGTGATATTGGCATTGATGGACGCACGGGATACTTCAATCACCGTGTTTTCGGCGATTTTCAGTTTAATCACCTTATCATCAATGCCCACAATCGTGCCGTAGATACCGCCGATGGTCATAACCTTGTTGCCTTTTTCCAAGGTATCCAGCATACTCATACGGCGTTTCTGCGCCGCTTTTTGCGGGCGATACAACAGAAAATAGAAAATCGCAATCATCACAAAGATGGGGCCCCAAGTGCCCAAAGCTGTCATGGTTTCCGGAGTCATAAAAAACACCTCTTCTTTAGTTTATCAGCGCTTGTAATTGGCTAAAAATTCACTACGGAATTGCGTAAACCGGCCATCAATAATCGCCTGACGCATTCTGCGCACGAATTCTTCGAGGAAGTAGAGATTGTGCAGCGAGAGCAGACGCAGGCCGAAAATTTCCCCGGCGCGTACCAGATGGCGGATATAAGCGCGGGTATAGCCGTTGCGGCAAGCGTAACAGCCACAGCCCTTCTCAATCACATGATGGTCATGGGTGAGGTTCGCATTCTTCATCACGAGCCTGCCCGTCCAGGTCATGGCCATGCCATTGCGGGCCACGCGCGTGGGATATACGCAGTCGAACATATCAATACCGCGCATAACGCCTTCCACCAAATGGTCAGGCGTACCCACGCCCATCAGATAGCGCGGCTTATTCTCCGGCAGCAGGGACGTGGAATATTCCAACATCTCATACATGAGTTCCGGCGGTTCACCAACCGACAGGCCGCCCACGGCGTAACCGGGGAAGTCCATCTCCACCATCTCTTTGGCATGCCATTTACGCAAATCCTTATACATACCGCCCTGCACGATGCCGAACAAGCCCTGATTGGGTGCCGTCATGGTCTCCTTGCAGCGCTGCGCCCAACGGAGCGTGCGTTCCGTGGACTGCTTGGCATAGTCATGGTCAGCCGGATAAGGCACGCATTCGTCAAAGGCCATAACGATATCCGAGCCTAAGCACATCTGCACCTGCATGGACACTTCCGGCGACAAAAATTTCTTCGAACCATCAAGATGGGAACGGAAAGTTACCCCCTCCTCGGTGATTTTGCGCAAATCACCCAGCGAGAAAACCTGAAACCCGCCGCTGTCGGTGAGGATTGCCCCATCCCAATGCATGAACTTATGCAGGCCGCCGGCTTCTTTCACCAGCTCCATGCCCGGACGCAGGAACAGATGATAGGTATTGGAGAGAATAATTCCTGCTCCCAAATCCTTCAGCTCATCCGGCGAAACGCCCTTGACCGACGCCTGCGTACCCACGGGCATGAAAATCGGCGTAGGAAAACTGCCGTGGGGTGTATGGATAATACCGGCACGAGCACCTGTGGCCTCGTCCTTTTTCACTAATTCATATGTAATTGCAGCCAAACAAAAACCTCCAATCTGCAATCTCTACGAACTCACATAACAATTATTTTACCATAAAATAAGAAAGGAATACAAGAAAATTGGCACGAGACTTTGCCCGTACCAATTCAAGGAGCATATATTTGCTGAAAATTTTCCCGATTCATGGTATAATCCAATTAGATAACCAAAGGAGCATTCACGCATGACATATCCAAAAAGCCTTTTACGGCAGGCTATCGAAAACGATATAGCCAACAAGAAATACAACCCCATGAACGATATCCTGTTCAAATTCATCTTCGGCAAAGAAGA
>DJYL01000173.1 GCA_002448495.1 Pseudoselenomonas ruminantium
ACCGTTCCGCCCGCCGCTATCGGCTTTTTCACGGCAGGTTTAACCTGCGCTGCCGGCTTTTTTACACCATAATTGCCTGCCTTTTCCGGCACCACATCAATAAAAATACGCGCAGGATTGGGCAGTTTTTTCACCTGATAAGACAACCCGGCTTTCAGACGAACCGTAACCAGCACATGTCCGTTTTTTTCCGCGAACTGCACCTTCTCGATTCGGGAACTGCTAAACGTTTTTTCGCTTATATTGCGGCGCTCCACGCCAAAAAAATCCAGTGTAATCTGACGCTTGTCACTGGAAACCGTCACATTGTAGCGGGGCATGGAGGACCAGTCAAAGACAATCCTATCGTGCTCAGAACCACTATGATAACGGACAGAAGTCAAATCAGCAGCCTCTGCCAGAAGCGGAGCACCGAGCAGAGAAACAGCTAGTGTCAAAGCAGCTAAGCTGCGTTTTTTTATCATCAAAACCAAGGACCTCCTAAAAAACAAACAGGGACGGCGGGAAAGCCGTCCCACCGTCCATTATTTTATCACATTCTGCGCCGCATTGCGACTTTCAACCTGCGGTTTAAGCTGTTTGTACATCATATCCGCAATGCCGATGCCGCCGCCTGCGGCCACATTCTTCATCAGTTCGTCATCCCGCATGTCTTGAAAGATTTTCAGCGCATTGGACTCCCCAAAGAGCGTATCTTCCGGTACGGTAGCCCGCATCTGCCGATACATCATATTGAGGAACATCGCCTCAAAGCCTTCGCAGGCCTTTTTCAAGTCCTTGTCCCGTTTTTCCGCAGCCTTTGCCGCTTTAAGCGCCTCAGCTTCCTTGGGGTTTAACGCACCTTCCGTTTTATTTTTCAGCTCATTTAAAATCTGGGAAAATTTCGCGGATTCTGCAGCCGTCTGTGACGATGCATAATTGCTGTTGCCGCCTGTGCCCAAAGCCGAAGTATATAAGGGGGGTATCTGCATATCCAACACCTGCCTTTAATCTGTCATCAAATCAGCTGCAATTCTGCGTGAATCGCCCCGGAGGCCTTCATGGCCTGCAAAATGGAAATCGTATCACGCGGCGTTGCCCCTACCGCATTAAGCGCGCCGACAATATCATTGATGTTCGCCGTAGCCGGCAGAACCACGGTGCTCGCTTTGTCTTCCTTTACCTCGACATCACTGTTTTTGGTAACAATGGTCGTGCCATAACTGAATGGCTCGGGCTGAGTGGCATTCGTACTTTTCTGCACCCGGATGGAAAGGCCGCCCTGTGTGATAGCAATTTCATCCACCGTAACATCACCGCCCATAACAATGGTTCCGGTGCGTTCATTTACCACAATCTTGGCCACTTTGTCCGGCATAACCGGCAATTCCTCAATGGAAGCCACAAAGCCAACGACATTCCCCTTATAATAAGCGGGAATATTGATGTCAATTCGTCCGGGATTTACGGCCTGTGCCACACCTCCATACTGCGAGTTAATCGCCGCAGCCATACGGGTAGCCGTGGTAAAGTCCGGATTTGACAGCGACAGGGAAAGCCGGCCATTGCGGCCCAAATCATCCTCTACGGTACGTTCCACAATGGCACCATTAGGAGTCATCCCCACTGTAGGGAAGTTCTTGGTTGCCGTGGAATTACCGCCGCCACCACGCCCGGCAGCAAAACCGCCCGTAGACACAGCCCCCTGCGCTACAGCATAGACTTCACCGTTGCCGGCTTTGAGCGGGGTCTGTAAAAGTGTGCCCCCCTGAATGCTGTCCGCATCACCAATGGAAGATACCGTAATATCAATGGTATCCCCTTCCCGTACAAACGGTGGCAAAGTCGCCGTTACCATAACTGCCGCCACATTGTCGGATTTCAGGGAACCCTGATTTACCGCCACCCCATAAGCTTTCAGCATATTGACAATGGATTGCACGGTTTCCACGGATTTGTTAGAATCACCGGTACCGTTGAGGCCTACCACCAATCCATAGCCCATAAGCTGATTGGAACGTACCCCCTGCACTTTGGCGATATCCTTTATCCGGGTTACGGCATTATCTGCCGAGGCTGTCGGCGGAACAATTCCCAAAACCAAAGCCCCTGCCAGTAAACAAGCCAATACTCTTTTCATAAAAGCCTCCATATCCTGTCAGAACAAGAAGTTGAATACCTGGGTAAGTATCCCCTGCCGCTGCTTGGCATTCAATGGCCCCTTGCCATCAAACCGCACCGTAGCCGACGCAATTTTGGTCGAGGAAATCGTATTGCTCGCCGTAACGTCCTCCGGACGACAAATCCCTTTAAAGGTTATCTTGTGCTCGTTCTTATTATTCCAGATAGATTGCGTCCCCTCCAGCACCAGATTGCCATTGGGCTGCACATCCACTACCGTCACGGTCACATTACCACGGGTTGTGTTCTTGGAAGCAGCCGAACCATCCGCCTTAAAGGAATCCGAGCCGCCGATAGAAGCAGCCTTGATAAAATCAAAGATACCCACGCCGGCATCCAGCGAGTTCTTCCCGCTCTTGCTGTTGGAACTGGAGCGGGTATCCGATATGGAAGTAGACTCGCTAATAACAATGGTGAGGATATCCCCCACATCCTGCGCCTTGCGGTCAGCAAATATATTGCGAGTTCTCCCCCCGGACATCGCCCACAGAGATTGGGCATCTGCTACTGGCGCCAAGGCCAAAAACAAAGTTCCCGCCGCCAATGCTCCGGCAATCTGTTTCTTATATTTTAACTTCATCGTCACTACCTGCCTTTATCATCAGCTAATCTCCACAGTAGAGGCATCAATAACCTTTCCCTGCAAGACACGTGAGGAATGTGCGTTACGCACTTTTATCCTGCCCCCTACGCGCCCTTTTTGCATGGCGATGCCTTCAGCACTGACCTGTATCCCCTTATAATTGGTCACCAATTTTACCGGTGCCCCCGAATGGATTACCACAGGATTCTGGAGCATATTCTGTTCCAGCGGCTGCCCCATCTGAATATAACGCACGGGCACACGTCCGGCAATATCCTCGAATTTTTCCAAATACCGTCCCTGACCGCCTGCTACTTCCCGTTCCTCCACGCGTACAGCGTTGGGTGCAATCGCCTGTTCCAGCCTCAGATTCATCCCCGCTACCAGCACTTTTTCAAAAATCTGCACCCGGTAGTAGCAGATTACCCGCCGATAAAGTTTTTCATCGACATAAATCCGTATATGTACCGGCTGCACGCCACCATAGCGAATCTGACCGGGAATTTCTGCCTCATAGCGCATTTTCCCTGCCGGCAAGCGCATATCCCGCGGAGCATTGGTGAGCGTCAGCACATGGCGCCTTGTTTCACTAATCTTATGCAGTTCCAATTCCAGCTGCTGCCGGGCAATCCCGGCCAATTTCTGCGAACTGATTTGCTGGGGAAAAACCTCCGCCTGCATGCCGTCGCCATAAAGAGCTTCTGCCTGCG
>DJYL01000058.1 GCA_002448495.1 Pseudoselenomonas ruminantium
TCGGGTCGGCGAGGACGGATACGATGAACAAGGAATATTTCTAAGACATATACGCTTTTGTCTATGTTTTTAGTAGCAGATAATTTTATGCGAAAACTATTGCTTGTCTGTCTGGGGATGCTGATGATTTTAGGTCTGGTAGGCTGCGGTGCCGAAGAAGGCAAGACCGCAGAAAAAACAGCACCTGCACAGACTGCTGAGAAGGCACAGACGGAAACGAAAGCACCTGCTGCCAAGGGAAAAATTCTGGTAGCGTATTTCTCCGCTACGGGCAATACCCGCACATTGGCGGAAAATACGGCTAAAGCGTTAAATGCCGACCTTTACGAAATCCGTCCGGAAGTTCCTTATTCCAAAGAGGACTTGAACTATAATGACGAAAGCACCCGTGCGACCGTGGAGCAGAAGAACGACAGCGCCCGTCCGAAAATGGCAGACAGGAATGCGCCAGTGGCTGATTACGACACCATTGTGCTGGCTTACCCCATCTGGTGGGGACAGGCTCCGCGCATTATGGATACCTTTGTGGAAAGCTATGATTTCAAAGGTAAGAAAATGACGGCTGTCTGCACCTCCGGCGGCAGCGATATCGGGACAAGCGCCGATTACCTGCAGAAGATTGCCAAAGGCAAAGCCGAATGGAAGCAGGGCAAGCTCTTTTCCCCGCAGGCAAAACCGGCAGAAATCAAAAGCTGGTTTGACGGACTGGGCTTATGAGAATCAGGATTACGTTTCGCATGACAGTGACGGCGCTTTTGCCGTTGCTGTTTTTGCCCATTATGTGCTTTCATTATGTGCCCAAGGAACTGCATGAGGTACTGGGGATTTTGTGGCTGATACTGGTACTTACGCATATTGGCCAGAATCTCCAGTGGTTTGCAGCGCTCAGACGGGGGCGTTGGCCGCTGCTGCGTATAATCGGTACGGTGATTGATCTATCACTGCTCATACTGGTTATCGTAATTGTGGGCGCAGGTTCGGGGATTTCCAATCATTTGTTCAAGGACATTATGCCTATGGATATACAGCGCAGCATTATGATTCATCAGCTCCATGTGTCACTGCCCTATGCGTTGCTGATTCTGATGGGGCTGCATTGGGGCTTGCATTTTAGGGGCTGGCGGGAAAAATGGCATTTGCCCTGGCCGGCTTCGAGGGCTGTGAAGGTATTGCTGGCACTGGCTGTGACAGCCGGAGGGATTTATGGCTCATTCCTTGACCGTGTGGGTGACCGTTTGCTGATGAAACATATCTTTGCCACAAGCGCCACAGGAGAACCGGTGGAAATATATGTCGGGCTTCTTTGCGCCATATTGGGGATGTATATACTGGCGGGAATATTACTGGGGAAAATTTTATATTTTCGGCTTGACAAATTGTAATGATTGTGTGATATTGTTATTTTATACAGTCGAGTTGTTAACAATCAATTATAAAGATACAAGCAAGGAGAATATATGTCTACGAAAATTTATTTAAGTGAAGTAATGATGCCGAGCCAGACGAATCCCAGTGGCAATGTTCATGGCGGTGAGCTGATGAAGATGATGGATTCCACAGCTTATGCTGCTGCCCGCAAATTCTGCCGGTCCAACGTGGTAACTGCCCGGGTGGACGAGCTTGAATTTCATACGCCGATACTGATTGGCGATTTGGTCACTTGTACAGCGGAGGTTATTTATGTGGGGCATACTTCCATGGAAGTGGCTGTCAATGTGGAGGTAGAAGTCTTAGAAGCGGAGCAGGGGCCGCAGCATGCCCTGTCGGCGTATTTTACCATGGTCGCATTGGATCGCAATGGACGCCCCATGGCTGTACCGCCGTTGGAACTGGAAACCGAAGAAGCAAAGGCCGCTTTTGAGGCTGCGAGAAAACGTCACGAACTGTACCATGAGCGCAAAAAACAGCGGGAGCAGGCTAAACAAAAAAATTGACTTAGAGTGCGCTTCAAGTGATAAAATAATCTACGATAATGTGCAGGAAGGAGTGTTTTAGATATGAACAAGGGGATTTCACGGCGCCGGTTTGTGAAAATGGCCGGTACAGCCATTGCGTTGGCGGCTCTGCCGGGCTGCGGTGTCTTGGCTGCTGATGATAAGCAGGAAAAGACGCAGGGGAACGTAAAAGAAAAAGTCGCCGGAACGGGCGGCGAGCATTATGTGCCTTACAGTGAACGCAGCGGTGCAGAATCGGTGGTGTATTTCACGCGCGATTTGTCAGCGGCAGGTTTGCTGAAGATTTATGATAGGGTGAAGGGAAGTTTGGGCGGCAAGGTCGCCGTTAAGCTGCATACCGGGGAGCCGCATGGCCCCAATATCATTCCCCGTCCCTGGGTGAAAAAGCTGCTGACGGATAAACTGCCGGAGGCAACGGTTATCGAAACCAACACCTACTATGGCGGTGGCCGTGATACAACGGAAAAACACCGAGAAACTCTTAAAACCAATGGCTGGGCAGATTTTACCACCGTGGATATAACGGACGAACATGGTACGGCTATGCTGCCGGTGCCCAACGGCAAGTGGTTCACGGAAATGAGCGTGGGCAAGGATATGTTAAATTACGATTCCTTCTTGGCATTGACTCATTTCAAGGGACATACCATGGGCGGTTTCGGCGGTTCCAACAAGAATATCGGCATTGGCTGTGCAGACGGCAAAATTGGCAAGAAGATGATTCATGCCGGAGAAACCGGCAGCCAGTGGGGAATAACGAATGAAGAATTTATGGAACGCATGACCGAATCCACGCAGGCGACAGTCTCCCATTTCAAGGATAAAATTGCCTTTATCAATGTCATGCGGAATATGAGCGTGGACTGCGACTGTGCCGGGACTTCAGCCAAGCCCGTGGTTACGCCGGATATTGGCATCGTGGCTTCCGTTGATATTCTGGCCGCCGACCAGGCCTGCGTAGACTGCGTTTATGCGCTGCCGGAAGAAAGCAAAAAAGATTTGGTGGAGCGTATGGAATCCCGCCACAGCATGCGTCAGCTGACCTATATGAAGGAATTGGGCATGGGCAATGACCGCTAT
>DJYL01000001.1 GCA_002448495.1 Pseudoselenomonas ruminantium
TGCCTTTGCCAATCGTCCTGTGCGCCCCATGCCCAAGGTTACGGCAGGGGTCAGTGTCAATGACTCGAATCTCTTGGAAGTCAGCTTTAATGCCAAGGATTTGGACTTCAATGAACTCATGGAGATTCTCGACTCCTATCGGCAGAAGCGCAAATACCACCGCTTGAAGGACAAGAGCTTTATCACGTTGGGCGACCAGCAGATGCAGGCCATTGCCGATTTCGTGGACAATACGGGCATTGCCAAAGCACAGGCCGATGGCATGAAGGTGGAACTGCCCATGAGTCAGGCCATGTACCTGGATGAACTGGCGCGGGAGGACGAAGCCCTGCGTCTGGAGCGCAGCAGAGAATTCCGCGCCATTGTGCGGGATATCCGCCATCCCGAGGATAGTGAGGTGGATGTCCCGGAAAGCCTCAAAGGGGTACTGCGCGATTATCAGGTGACGGGCTTTAACTGGCTGTCCAATCTCTCCGCCTATCATCTGGGCGGGATACTGGCTGATGACATGGGGCTGGGGAAAACCCTGCAGGTCATTACCTTCCTGCTCGCCAAGCAGAATTATCAGGAACCGCCTTCGCTGGTGGTCGCCCCGACTTCGCTGATGTATAACTGGCTGGAAGAAATTGAGCGCTTTGCCCCGCAGCTAAAGGCAGCCGCCGTAGCGGGCACCAAGGCCGAACGGGAAAAAATTCTCGCGGAAGCTGATGCCAGTTATGACGTGCTGATTACTACCTATAATATGCTCAAGCGCGATATTGCCATGTACGAAAAACGCCGTTTCCGCTATGCCTTCCTCGATGAAGCACAGCACATCAAAAATCCCACCACGCAAAATGCGCGGGCGGTGAAAAAACTCAAGACCAGCGGCTATTTTGCGCTGACGGGTACGCCGATTGAAAACACGCTGACGGAACTTTGGTCGATTTTTGATTTCCTGATGCCGGGTTATCTGCTCTCGCACAAGAAATTCAAAGACCGCTATGAAACGCCCATTGTGCGGGAGCAGGACGAGCGCAGCTTAAAAGACCTCAAGCGCCATGTCATGCCCTTTATCCTGCGGCGCATGAAAAAAGATGTGCTCACGGAACTGCCCGACAAGGTGGAGCGCAAGATGGTAAGCTCTATGACACCCAAGCAGGAAAAAGTCTATCAGGGCTGGTTCCTCAAAAGTCAGAAAGAGTTTGCCCAGCAGATGGCGGCAGGTGAGGACAGCCGCATCAAGATACTGGCTATCCTCACGCGCCTGCGGCAGATTGCCTGCGACCCGGCAATGTTCTTAGAGGGCTATACGGGCGGTTCCGGCAAGCTCGACCAATTGGAAGAAGTCGTCAGCGATGCTGTGGAGGGCGGGCATCGGATACTGATATTCTCCCAGTTCACCACTATGCTTGCCCATATCGGTGAACGGCTCAAACAGCAGGGCATTGCCTATTATTATCTGGATGGCTCCACACCGTCCTTGGAGCGCATTCGGCTGGTGAAGGCGTTTAATGAAGGGACAACCCCGGTATTTTTGATTTCCCTCAAAGCGGGCGGCACAGGACTCAACCTCACGGGCGCGGATATGGTTATCCACTTCGACCCGTGGTGGAATCCTGCGGTTGAAGACCAGGCCACCGACCGCGCCTACCGTCTGGGGCAGAAAAATAACGTGCAGGTGATAAGGCTTTTGGCCAAGGGCACCGTGGAGGAAAAAATCTACGAACTGCAGCAAAAGAAAAAATCCCTGATTGACCAGATGATACAGCCGGGCGAAAACTTCCTGTCCAAACTGACGGATGAGGAGATAAGAGAACTGTTCCAGAAGTGATATAGGTTCGAGGCGCTTAGGCGCGAAGGAACAAAAGTATAACACGCATCTATCAGGAACTCACGGATTATATGCTGGCGAACAACTTGTCAGCCAAGGATATTCTGGATTATATTAAGGCTTGATTTTCAGGGGGGGGCGATGAGCCCCTCTTTTTTGCTATGAAATCTTTGCAAGTCAAGCCGTTAGGCACAGAATCGCTGGGGTAGACCTTTTCCTTAATAAAAATTGTCTGTAATAATAAAAAAATAAAAAAAATAATAAACAGGAATTTACCAGCATGAAATAGAATAGTATATAACGTGTACCTTGTGGAGGTGATACAGATGAAGATGAAGCAGGAACAAGGTATTGTGCTGGAAACCGCAGGTGAGATGGCGAAGGTTCGCATTGGCCGTCATGCAGAGTGCGGTTCCTGCGGAGCCTGCGGCGGAGCGCAGCAGGTGGTGGTGGAGGCGGCAAATCCTGTGGGGGCTGTTGTTGGTCAGCGGGTGCTTTTTGCCTTTCGTGAGGAACAGGTGCTCACGGGTGCATTTGTGGTCTTTATTCTGCCCTTGCTTTTTGGCGGTGTGGGGGCGGTAATCGGCCATTTTGTGGCACCGCTACTTGACGCAAGAGGCAGTCTTCCTTATGTGATGGGCGCATTGATTTTTTTCCTTATTGCGCTGGGGCTGGTCAAAAAATTTGACCGGCGGGCAGCCAGGGATAAGGCGACCAAACCTGTGATTATCGAGATTTTGGATAATCCGCAGTAAATTATACCGTTTTAGGAGAGTTATACAAGAGGTGATTGTATGTTCGGAAGCTTTCTCGGAGGGATTCATCCCAAGGATGGCAAGGAACTGGCTAAGGATAAGCCCATCGAGGACATGCCGGTGCCGCAGGAACTGGTCGTTCCCATGGGGCAGCATATCGGTGCGCCCTGCACGCCTACGGTTAAAGTGGGTGATGAGGTCAAGCGCGGACAGCTTATCGGCACGAGTCCGGCGTTTATGCATGCGGATATTCATGCGCCGGTGTCCGGCAAGGTGGTAAAGATAGAGCCGCGCCCGCATTCCGGCATGGGCAGCTGCATGGCGGTGGTTATCCAAAGCGACGGCAAGGATGAATGGGCTGACGGTCTGCCGCTTAACCGCAACTGGCAGAGCATGAGCAGTGAGGAAATTCTGGCGGCAATTCAGGCTGCCGGTATCGTAGGCATGGGCGGGGCAACCTTCCCTGCCCATATCAAATTGAAGCCCGCTAAGCCCGTCGATATTCTGATTTTGAACGGCGCCGAATGTGAGCCATATCTGACCGCTGACTATCGGCTGATGCTCGAAGAAGGGGCCAAAATCATCACGGGCACGCAGATTTTGCAAAAACTTTTGGGCGTCAAGCGGACGGTTATCGGCATTGAGGACAATAAGCCCGAAGCCATCAAGGCCATGCAGGAGGCCGCAGGCGACACGGATATTGAAGTGGCCGCGCTAAAGACCAAGTATCCGCAGGGAGCGGAGAAAATGCTGATTAAGGTAATCAGTGGGCGCGAAGTGCCGATGGGCGGTCTGCCGATGGATGTCGGCGCGGTGGTGCAGAATGTGGGCACGGTGGCGGCGATTGCCGATGCCGTGGAACATGGCCTGCCGCTTACCGAACGCATTACCACGGTGACCGGTGATGCCATCAAGGAGCCGAAAAATCTGCGGATTCGCATTGGCACGCCCTATCAGGCGGCGATTGACTACTGCGGCGGCTTTGCAGCGCAGCCCAAGAAACTTATTGCAGGCGGCCCGATGATGGGCATGGCACAGGCAACGGCAGAAGTTCCCGTGATGAAAGGCTCTTCGGGCATTCTGGCATTGACGGCAGAAAAAGTTGACCACGGCCCGGAGATGAACTGCATCCGCTGCGGCAAATGCGTCAAGGCCTGTCCGATGGGGCTGGTGCCTTCGATGCTGTCGATTTTGTCGGAGCGTCAGGCGTATGAGGCCTGCCGTGATGAATACGGCCTGATGAATTGCGTGGAATGTGGCTGCTGCACCTTTGTTTGTCCGGCCAAGCGCAATATCGTGCAATATATCAAAAATGCCAAGGGCTTTATCCGTGCAGAGCAGATGAAGGCCAAAGCCGCCGCAGACGCCAAGAAGGCACAGGAAGCGGCCAAGAAGGAGGCGGAAAAATGAGTGAAGAAGCAGTAAAACAAGAAACAGCGGGCGAGCTGTTTACGGTTTCCGTATCTCCGCATATCCGTGATGATGAAACCATCAGTCATATCATGTGGCAGGTCAATGCGGCACTGATGCCTGCGGCGCTCTTTGCCATCTGGTGGTTTGGGATTCCGGCACTTATCAATATGCTGGTCGGTGTGGTCTTTGCGGTGCTCGGTGAATATCTCTGGCAGAAGGGAATGCACCAGCCCATTACGGCCTTTGACGGCAGTGCCTGCATTACGGGGCTGTTGCTGGCTATGTCCATGTCGCCCTTACTGCCGTCTTATATGGTGGCCATTGGTTCTTTGCTGGCCGTTGTGGTCGCCAAGCAGTCGATGGGGGGCTTAGGCTTTAACATCTTTAACCCCGCGCATATCGGACGGGCGGCACTCATGGTGTCCTGGCCGGTAGCGATGACGACCTGGACGAAGATGGCGGATGCCAGCGGCGGCGTGGATGCCATGACCTCGGCAACGCCCTTGAATATTTTGAAGATGCAGGGTTATGATGCGCTGATTGCGACTTTTGGCAGTCAGTCAGACCTCTATTGGAATCTCTTTATCGGTACGCGCAATGGTTCGCTGGGCGAAACCAGCACGCTTTTGCTGTTGCTTGGCGGGTTGTATCTCATTTGGAAGGGCTATGTCAACTGGCAGGTACCGGTGACGATGATTGCTACGGTGGCCGTTCTTACGTGGATTTTCGGCCCGGCAGGACTTTTTACCGGTGACCCCGTATTCCATGTGATGGCGGGCGGTCTGATGCTCGGCGCGTTCTTTATGGCAACCGATATGGTGACGATTCCCATGACCATCAAGGGGCAGCTTATCTTTGCCGTGGGCGCTGGCGCACTTACGGTGCTTATCCGGCTCGTGGGCGGCTATCCCGAAGGGGTCTGCTATTCGCTGCTCCTGATGAATGCCGTGACACCGTTAATCGACAGGTTCTGCAAACCGCGTATCTTTGGGGCAGGGGGTGCAAATAATGGCTAATGCAAATGAACATTCTACGTTCAAGATTGCCTTTAATCTGGCAGCGGCCTGCTTTATCTCCGGCATTGTTATCGGTTCGGTTTATTTTGTGACGGCTCCGGTGGCGGCGCAGAAGGCAGAAGAAATGAAGCAGGAGTCCATGAAGGCCCTCGTGCCCGAAGCAGAGCATTTTGCCGAAATCGCTGGCCATGACGGCTGGTTTGCCGCCGAAAAAGAGGGCAAGGCCATCGCATATATTGTGCCCGCTGAAAGCAAGGGCTACGGCGGTAAAATCAAAATGCTGGTGGCGGTGACGGCGGATGCGAAAGTCATTGATTTTTCGATTTTAGAGCATAACGAAACGCCGGGGCTGGGCGATAACGCGCAAAAGCCGGAATTCCGGCAGATGTTTGCGGGAAAAGGTGCGGATAAGCTCACCGTCACCAAAGTCCCGGCCAATAAGGAAAATATTCAGGCCATGACCGGCGCGACCATTTCTTCCCGCGCCGTAACGAAAGGTGTGCGGGAAGCGGTGGAGTCTGTTGCCGCTTATACGCATGAGGGAGGTGCAAAGTGATGAAGGAGCATTGGCAAATCTTCAGCAAGGGGCTTATTGCCGAAAATCCGATTTTCATTCTGGCGCTGTCCCTGTGTCCGGCGCTGGCCGTTACCACGACCGTAATCAATGGGCTGACCATGGGTCTTACCGTGACCTTTGTTATCACGACCAACAATGTCGTGGTGTCCATCGTGCGCAAATGGGTCAATCCCAAGGTGCGTGTGCCGGTGTATATCACCTCGATTGCTACGATTGTCACCGTCGCCCAGCTCGTTTTGCAGGCGTATTTCCCCGTGCTCTACAAGGCCATGGGCATCTATCTGGCACTCGTGGTAGTCTTTGCCATCATCTTAGCGCGGGCGGAGGTCTTTGCCTCGAAAAACGGCGTCTGGAAATCGTTTTTGGACGGTTTTGGCATGGGCTGCGGGTTTACGCTCGCGATGCTCACGATTGCCGTTATCCGTGAACTCTTTGGGGCAGGCACCATTTTGGGCGTGCCGGTCTTTGGTGCGGATTACAATCCCATGCTGATGATGATTCTGCCGCCGGGCGCCTTTATCCTGATTGGCTATTTAGTCGCGGCCTGCAAGACCTGGAATGCCCATCAGGAGGAAAAAGAACGCCTCGCGGAATTAAAAGCCGGAAAGGAGGCCTAAATCATGGGCGAGTATTTAACCTTATTTATCGGTGCGGTGGTCGTCAATAACTTCGTGCTGACGAAATTTTTGGGCCTCTGCATTTTCTTCGGTATCTCCAAGAATTTAAGCGCCTCGGTGGGTATGGGCATGGCGGTGACTTCCGTTATGACCATGAGTTCCATCCTCGCGTGGATTGTGTATTTCTTTGTGCTCGAACCTCTGGGGCTGACCTTCCTGACGACCATCGTGTTTGTCGTGCTGACCGCCAGCTTTGTGCAGCTGTTGGAACTGGTGATCAAGAAACAGGCTCCGGCGCTTTATAATATGTGGGGCATTTACCTTTTGCTTATAGCCACCAACTGTATTGTGCTGGCCGTGCCCCTCTTGAATGTCGAGAGCAATTACAGCCTCTTAAAGAGCATCGTCTTTGCCATCGGCTCCGGTCTGGGCTTTGCGGTAGCCATCATCCTTATGGCCTCCCTGCGGGAAAAATTGGTTTATGCCAATGTGCCCAAGCCCTTGCAGGGCATCGGCATTGCCTTTATCTTGGCAGGGATGCTGTCGCTGGCCTTTTTGGGGTTTGCGGGTATGTTGTAAATGCACAGATATATTGTAGTTTATCGGGCAGTTTGTGCTGAAGATATCCAGTTCATGCGTTGTTTGGGGTGAACGGGGAGTAATTTT
>DJYL01000210.1 GCA_002448495.1 Pseudoselenomonas ruminantium
AGCGCGCTCACCGTTTTCCAGAAGCTTGCCCGTACCTACAGCTACAACCGTGCCCTTCTGGGGCTTTTCCTTAGCCGTATCCGGCAGTACAATCCCGCTGGCGGTCTTTACATCGCCTTCAGCAACTTCGATGACAACTCTTTCGCCCAATGGCTTAATCATAGGTATCTTCCTCCTATATTATGAAATACGTCGTTAGTTTGTTAGCACTCATTATGGTCGAGTGCTAAGCACAGTTCTTATACTACCTTTTTTTAGTCAAAATGTCAAGATGTAATCACAAAAAAGTCAAAAAAACAAAGTCAACCTTACATTGCACCCTGCGCGTAAAAAAAGTATAATGGAAACGGTACTTCAAATTATTTAATAGGGAGTGTCTTGCAATTATGAATCTTTCCAATGCGGCTTTGGGCAAAATCGTTGCCCTGACCACAGCCGCGACAATAACAGCTGTATTAGTTGCCGGATGTATATCGGTCACGGTCAGCAACAAAGACCGCATCATTATGGGAGTACAGTCTAATGGCACCACCATTGCCGGCCTGAGTAAAAATGAAGCCCGCAAATTCTTTACGGATACAGCGGCCAGCAAACTCCAACGCAAGGCTGCTGTCCTTACATATAAAGAACGAATCTTCCAGATTGACCCTGCAGATATCAATCTTCATGGCAATGTGGATAAAGCCGTGGAAACTGCCTATAGCATTGGCCGGGATGGAACTGCCATTGAAAACATCATCACCCAGATGCGCTGTGCTATTTTCGGGACCACCGTTACTATGGATGCCAGCTTTGACGAACAGCTCCTCCATGACAAGCTGCAACAAATAAAGACCGCCATTGACACGCCACCGAAAAATGGCAGCGTTATTCTGCAAGCTGACGGCAGTATCCGTAAAACACCAGCGGTAATCGGGCTAAGTTTGGATATTGACCCCATCATAGCTGAACTGTCACCGGATTTTCAGACATTCAACCTGACGGTAAAAAAGGAGCTGACTCCTTCTGAACAGCTCCCCTTTGTACAGGATAACGACCTTGCTTTTATGGATGGTATTTTAGGCTCCTATACCACTCGCTTCTATCCCGGTGACCGCGGCGATAATATCGGTCTTGCCGCCAGCCATTTGCAAGGGGCGTTAATCCGCAGCGGTGCGACCTTATCCTTCAATGATACCGTAGGCCCTCGCACACACGAAGCCGGGTATAAGGATGCCGGCGTTATCGTCTACGGCAAACATTCCATTGATGTGGGCGGCGGTGTCTGTCAGGTCAGTTCCACCCTCTACAATGCAATTTTGCTGGCAGGACTGACCCCTGTAGAACGCACAGGACATTTCGCGTCATCCTCCTATGTGCCTGCCGGACGGGATGCCACTGTGGCAGATGGGCTTATTGACTTCGTCTTCCGCAATCCTCTGCCCCATCCGGTTTATCTCACCATTGCCAACAGCGGCAGTGCCCTGACGGTCTATGTACTGGGCACCAAAGCCGATCTTGCCGGCAAGAGCATTGCCCTTGTCACCGAAGGCAGTTCCATGCACCCTTCTCTTTACCGCTTATGGAAACAAAACGGAGAAATCCTCGAACGAGAATTTCTCCATACGGATGCCTACGAACCATTAAAAAACACGTAATCACCTGCAAAAATTTCATCGTAAAAACGGCTTGACCTGGGAATATTTCCCCATTGTCAAGCCGTTTTTTACTCTATTTCTACATTAACAAATTCCCGTCAACATATAGAAGATGATGCACAGGAACGGCACCAAAAACTTCATCCCCATAATCACAGCAATATCAAAGTACGATTCATTATGCGTAAGCCCACAGATGGCAAGGAGCGTAACCAACGCACCGCAATGCGGAACCGGGTCAATACCTACAGAAGCCACCGCTACAATACGATGCAGGACTTCCAGCGGAATCCCCGCAGCGATTGCCATAGCAGCCCACTGATCGCCCAAGGCCGACAGGGCAATGGTCAGAGCCGCCGGATGCCGAGCCTGTAATACCGCACATGATATTGGTGGTGATAACCGCCGACAGCAGCGGGCCAAAGGAAGCGGCAATGCCGACCAGCCATTCCGTCACCGGCGCAAAGCCCGGCATAGCCGTGATAACGCAGCCAAAAGCATAACCAGAGGCAACGTTAAGCGCCGCAGAACCGGAGGAAAGCGCCGCATAGTTAACCGTAGGCAGGAAACCATCCGTAACTTTCAGACGTTTGCGGCCAATATAGGCTGCTGCAATACTGCTGAGAATGAGTGCCACACTGATGGACCAGATAGCCGATACCTTGCCAACATGAGAAGCCAACAACGTCAGCTTCAAGGGCACAAACGCCGCCAGACTTTCCTCATTCCAATGATAGCCCCATTCCCAGCCAAAGGGATTGGATAGTATCACATTGATGACAATAACCATCAGCAAGGGTACCATAGCCAAATACCAAGGAATATTGATCTTCGGATGGCGTTTTTTCTGCCCTTCATTGCCATGCTCGCCATAGCCCTCGCCACGAGACTGCAAAAGCTTTGCCCGGCGGCCTATCCAACCCCAGCCAATCAGCAGGAACAGGAGCGAGGCAAACAGGCCAATGCCCGGTGCCGCCCAGGTACTTGTCTGAAAATAAGAGGACGGAATAATATTCTGAATTTGCGGTGTTCCGGGAAGAGAAACCATCGCAAAGGAGAAAATCCCTACCCAAAGCGCCGCAGGCAGCAATCTTTTGGGAATATCGGCTTTCTTGAAGACCACCGCCCCAAAAGGATACATAACAAAGGCCACCACAAACACGGACAAGCCGCCATATGTCAAGGCACCGCAGCCCATGAGCACGGCCAGAATGGCGCGTTTTTCCCCTAAAACGTCCACTATCTTACCGGCAATCGCTGAGGCCAGCCCACCTTTTTCCATTAATTTTGCAAATACCGCACCAAACAGGAACACCGGATAATATGTCTTCACGTATTCTGCCAATCTGGTCATATACAGCTCACTGTATACAGGCAAAATATCAAACATACTCGCCAATGCTGCCAGCCCCGCGAAAAACGGCGCAATCAAAATGATTGACCAGCCGCGGTAGGCAAAATACATAAGTCCCAAAAGTGCTAACCCAATACAAAGTGCTTCCATGGTGTCCAAAGACTCCCCTCGTATAATTTACTATCCACAATCCCTGATAGTCTTGGGAACAACGTTCCCTATGTAAATGGAAAGAAAAAAATAAGCTCCGATATAGCGTATCGGAGCTGCTGCATGAATGCAGACAATCCATAGAACTGAATGAAATGTATGAGCATTTCTCCCTGTCAGAAACCTAACAGGAAAAACTTTTCGACGAAACGGGCAAAATAATAGCTCCTCCCGCGCAGGGAAGAGCTTATTTACGCTACTCGAAAATACCCACACTAAACCAGGCTCTAAAAACTTTTCAGTACCGATAAATCTCCATCCCCATCACTCGCAGGTCCAAAGAGCCATCAGGCTCTTAACGGCGATTGTTAAACAGGCAGTTCTCCTGGCTCCAGTTCATCATTTATCTGCGCCTTCCCAGAGGAAACCTCCAGTGACATAACTATGCAGATAAACTCGCTGTTACAGTGGCGGGACCGCGCCGGCTTATACCGGCTTCCCTATTAAGTCTGTGACACCTGACCCAACCAATATTC
>DJYL01000220.1 GCA_002448495.1 Pseudoselenomonas ruminantium
ACGGAGATTCAGGTCTGGACGAAAACCACTTATAGCTATGGCGGGGCAAAGGACACTTTAGCGGCCTATAGCCTCAGCGATAAATTTCCAGACGCGTCAAAACTGAATTTCAGTACGGCACAGCTGGTTATCCGGCCGCAGTTCCGTACGGTGCAATGTATTGCAGAACATTTTTACGACAAAGATGGTGAGGTAATCTGGTCGGAGGCGAATACTGCTGCGAAGGAGAAGGAAATCAACTCGCAGAACTTCAATGAAGATTTTTATGCGGCAGCAGTGGACCAGGCCTTTCATCAGAGCCGGGAAATGGAACGGGTCAACGCGAAAAACCGCTGGCTGACGGTTTTTGACTCCACCACGCCGGATGGCGTATATACCCACATCAAAGTGGATACCTCCACCATGCGCATGCAGGGAACCAATCTGGTGTTCTGGCAGTGGCAGGAAGTAAAAGACAGCACAGGACAGGTCATGGAGATTAAGTTCCTGAAGATGGCGGTAAATCTGCCGCAGGCTACGGAAAAAGCCGTTGCCGGTCAGTATTGGACACCCCGCGGCGGCTGGAAATCGCTGGAAGCGGCCATTGATGGGCAATACCGCATGGTGAGCCGCACGAGCGAGGAATATCGCTATATTCTGGAACTTAGAAACTATGTGGAAAACCATAGTGCCTGGGTACATCGTTATGGATTGGAATAAGGGGAGATTCGATGCCAATTAAGATACCCAATGCGCTGCCCGCAGCGCATATCCTCGAAGGAGAAAATATCTTTGTGATGGATGCTGACCGGGCCTACAGTCAGGATATCCGTCCTTTAAAAATCCTCATTCTGAACCTTATGCCCATTAAGTACATAACGGAGACACAGTTGTTGCGCCTTTTGGGCAATACACCGTTGCAGGTGGAAGTTGATTTCATTTACACGGAGAGTTATACGCCCAGCCATACGCCGATGGACTATCTGGCGCAGTTCTATGGTACCTTCGATGAAGTGCGGCACAAAAAATACGATGGCATGATTATCACCGGCGCCCCCGTGGAAAATATGGCCTTTGAGGACGTGGCTTATTGGGAGGAAATAACGGAAATCATGGAATGGAGCAAAAAGCACGTCTATTCCACCTTCCATATCTGCTGGGGAGCGCAGGCCGGACTGTACTATCACTACGGCATTCCCAAGTATTCGGTGCCGGAAAAGATTTTTGGCGTGTTTCCCCATCATAAATGCGTGGAGCATGAACGGCTGCTGCGGGGCTTTGATGATATCTTCTATGTCCCCCATTCCCGGCATACGGAAGAGCATAAGGCAGACATTCTGAAGGTGCCGGAACTGACGATTCTGGCGGAAGCCGAGGGCGAGGCGGGGCCTTACATCATTGCCAATCTGGAAAAACGGCAGTTCTTTATTACCGGTCATGCGGAATATGACCCTACAACTCTGAAACAGGAATATGACCGGGATTTCAAGGCCGGGCTGAATCCCCATATTCCCCAGAATTACTACCCCAACGATGATCCCTCTCAAAAGCCTGTTGTGCGTTGGCGCAGTGTGGCGCATCTGCTCTTTGCCAACTGGCTGAACTATTACGTTTATCAGGAAACGCCTTATGAGCTGGATGAACTCTATAAAGAGCGGGAAGACTGAGCTATTCAGTGTTTTTTCAGCAAACAGGTGTAAAATGGTGACGTTATCAAGATTTAGGGGGATTATGTATGAAAATGAGATGGGGAGCAGGTGTTCTGGCAGCGGCGATGTTATTTATGGCTCAGCCTCAGGCACAGGCCGATGAAGTAATTTCGCCGGAGATTTATCAGTGGGTACAGTCCACCTCCCGTCAAAACTATTTTTTCAATAAACAGCACATGTACTTTGGGCAGGACGATAAGGGCGTTCTCGATGCCAATATCATGCTGGTGCCGGTGCTGAAGACTTATGATGCTGTGCAGATTCAGGACGTGCAGGCCAAGCGGCGTTGGAAAATGCTCTCGATGGAGGGTTATGAAGATTTGGTCGGCTGTTCGGAATATCTGCGTTTTGATTTGGCTGCAGGTACGGTGACCGTATACAAGCATGAAGATTTGGATTCGGACTGGGGGGTATTGAGTACCGCCACGAACGGCAGGTCGGTGAAAATTGCCGACTTATCCGAGAAAGATGTAGATGGCGTGTTCTATCGCGCGATTCTAAACTATGCGTATAGTCACCTTGACGAAATGGCAGAGCGCACAGAAAAGCAAAAACATGCCAAGATAAATGATGCAGCAAAAAAGAAAATTGCCGAATTGAAAAATCCTGCTGAAAAAAAGGCAGATAAAGATGCCAAAGAGGATAAAAAGAGCAAGAAGGATACAAAAAAGAAAAAACGTTGATTTTTAATCAAAATATAATGGAATTTCAATGTGGTTTTAATTTTCTCATGCGATATTACGGATAGAAACAGAGCTAAAAATGACATCTGCTTAGCTCAATTCAATATTCGTAATAAAGTAAAACGTTTTAGGGAAGAAACGAGGGATTATGATGAACAGATTGATGAAAGTTCTTGGCCTGCTGAGTATGGTAACTATGCTGCTGGCAGCTTCTATGGCTACCGTACTGGCTGCAGAAAATGTTGACTGGAACGCAAATGTTATCCGCGCTACGGGCGGCGGCGTTGCCCCTGCAAATGCCAGAAACATAGCACAGGCCCGCATGATGGCCCGCCGGGCAGCGATTACGGATGCCTATCGTCAGTTGGCAGAATATGTCGGCGGCGTTAATGTGGATTCCGAAACTACAGTGGATATGGCTTCCGTGCAGAGCGATGTAATCAAGACGCGCGTACAGGCTACTGTCCGCGGAGCAAGAATCGTAGCGGAACGGCAGACCAGTGACGGCGGTTATGAAGTAACCGTGGAAGTTCCTATGTTTGGCGTATCCTCGCTGGCAAGCGCAGTAATTAGCCGTCCGGCAGTGGTGGAATCCTTCCCTGAACAGACAGCAGAAGTGCTGCCGTCCAGAGTAGAACCTTATAGCGATGGCGGCTGGGCAACACCTGCACCAAGCACGAGCAAATCTTCCTCTGCGGCTCCGGCTCCGGATGGAAAAGCTATCGGCAAATTTACTGGTCTGATTGTGGATTGCCGCGGCTTAGGCCTGAAGCCGGTCATGAGTCCGGTTATCAAAAATGCTGCGGGCAAGCCGATTTACGGCTATAAGAATCTGGACTATGACAAGGTTATCGAAAAGGGCATGGCTTCTTATGCACGGGATATGTCCGGTGCAAGCCGTGCAGGCAGCAATCCGCTGATTGTCCGCGCTCTGGAGCTTGAAAACCATGGCGGAACGCCAGTGCTCTCCGTAGCCGATGCAAACCGTGTGCTCATTGAAAATGGCGCTACGCATTTTCTGGATGATACGAATGTTGTATTCCTGAGATAATTGCAAGACGCAGCCGGACGGGCTGCGTCTTTTTTCGTGAAAAATATTGACAGTGATATATTTTTTCGCTATAATAGACAAGTGATTTGCGGGATGTAGCGCAGTTTGGTAGCGCGCCTGCTTTGGGAGCAGGATGTCGCAGGTTCGAATCCTGTCATCCCGACCATTCACTAAAGTCGCGTCAGTAGCTCAGTTGGATAGAGCAACGGCCTTCTAAGCCGTGGGTCGGGGGTTCGAATCCCTCCTGACGCACCAATGAAATCAAGGGTTCCAGCGTTTTGCTGGAGCTTTTTTTGTATTTTGGGAGACCATAGGGGAGACCATAGCTGAAATTGGTTGTGGAATTAATGGAATAACTGGTTTCGTCAAATAAATTTGTTATCTCATATTTGAGATGATTGAGTGAGATAATGTACGCCTGAGTACATGGCATTGGTTGGCATCGGAAGTAAGGGACGATTGGAGCTTTTTTGTCTGTTGTCCGTTCGTCCGGTGCTGCCACGTCAGTAATATCAAAGGATGGCATATATAGAGCCGTTGCCGGGAGTTT
>DJYL01000183.1 GCA_002448495.1 Pseudoselenomonas ruminantium
CCGGCAGCTTTCAGATCATTCAGCGCCCAGAATGTAATCGTAGCAGGCTGATTCAGGCTGATCTGCCCCAAACGGTTCTCCGGTACATATATCTGGATCTCCCGGCTGCCATCCCGCACCACGGTAGCTACCGGCGTGCCGGCGCCAACTACCTGGCCGATCTCGCCGGAAATGGAAGCAACCGTACCGTCATGGTCGGACACCAGCTGCGTATAACCCAACTGGTTCCGGCTGGCGTTCCACTGGGCTTCTGCGCTTTTCAGGCCGGAAGCCGCCGCATCAAACTGGGTCTTATACTGATCCCGGACCATGGCGCTGACAGCGTTCTTTTCAAACAACGCATTGTACCGGTCATAATTATCTTTCGCCAGTTTGTAATTAGAGACCGCAGCCTGATAAGCAGCCTCTGCCGCGTCATAACTTTGTTTTACATCTTTGGGATCGATCTCCATCAGCACCTGGCCTTCACGCACAGAATCCCCCAGATTGATATGACGGGCCACGATCTTTCCGGCTACCTGGAACGCCAGATTGCTTTCGTACTTGCCCCGCACCTCGCCCGGATAAACTGCCGTATCATTCGCCGCAGTCTCTCCGATCGTTACCGTACGTACTACCGGGACAACAGGAGCTTCCAGCGCTGGCGGCTGCAGCGCCGAGAATATGCGCCAGCCCACAAAAAGGACAGCCGCAGCCCCAATCATCATATAATGTGTTTTTGTCAGTTTAATCTCAGGTAATTCCATTATGCCTCCAATCCGCCACGCCCTTTCTGATAAAACAGGAAAAGACAAGTTGACGGCGCTTATATATTACGGTTCCACAATATTAAAATCCTGTGCAAACGGCGTCATATACTTAATCAGACGTACCGGAACCGTTTTGTCTCCTTCTGTCAAAAGAGTCGGGAACACTTCTTTTCGCCCGATCATCAGTCCCAGAAGCTGCATCCGGCTACAGGCCATCGTGCAGTCTGCCTGTTTGCTTTCCCCGCCCGGATGGACCAGAAGCACGCCGGCCATCCGTTTGACAAAGAAGGTTTCCCCGGTATCCGAAATTTTCAGGTTCATGGAAAAATCATCAGCCTGCGCCTTGATGGAATCTGTACTGATACTGATAAAGTCCAGCATCATGCCGGCCGTCATGCCCGACTTTGTATCCACGGAACCTTCCGCCTTCTTTTTGCCCACAGCCTGGTTGCCGCAGCGAAGTTCCAACGCGCCCGTCAGATAGGCGTTGCGCCAGATCCCACTTTCTGCCTGATACCCCAGCTGCTCCAGCGCATCTGCGCAAAGCTGTCGCGCCTTCGTATTATCCGGATCGGCAAAGACAAGTTCCCTGGTAACCTGCGCCACCCACTGGTACTCGCCTTTTTCATAATCTTTACGGGCTTTTTCCAGCACCGCATCCGGGTCTCCAAGATATTCCACCCACTTTTTCGCCGTATCGACCGGCGTCAGCAGATTCAGGTTCACCGGGTTCGCGTCATACCACCCCAGATACCGCTGGTACACTGCCTTGACATTATGACTCAGCGTGCCGTAATACTGCCGGATATACCAGACCTTATTCAATTCTTTCGGCAGCGTCAGCATACGGGCAATTTCCACCGAGGTGTAACCCATGTTGGCATAATGCAGCGTCTGATCGTTGATATATTTATAAACTGCCGCCGTGTCTTCCAGATATTTCTTAATCGTTTCTTTGCCCCAGTGAGGCCAGTTATGGGACTGGAACACAACGTCCGTCTGATCGCCGAACAGGTCTTCCGCTTCCAGAATATATTTGGACCAGTCGCTGGCGTTACGCACCTGGGCGCCCCGTAACGTATACAGATTGTGCAGCGTACCGGTACAATTTTCGGCTACCCACAACGCGCGATATTTGGGAAAGTAGGCATGCATTTCCGCCGGGGCTTCCGTGCCCGGCGTCAGTTGGAACCGGATCTCCAGCCCGTCAATCGTCAGCGTCTCATTGGTCTTCACTACATAGGTCGGAGGCAGCAGTCCGATACTGCCTAATGACTGCCCCAGCCCGATGCCGATCGCCATCTTTCCTTTGATCCCCGGCTTCAGATGATTGCCGTACTGGTACTGGGCCCGCCGCCCCATCGCAAAACCTGCGTAGATGTTTTCACTGACGGCATGCTCTAAAAATCCGTCCGGCGCAAGGACCGCCACTTTCCCGCTGGCCAGCTGCTCCGGAAGGGAAAGCGTTGCGTCTGCCGCATCTTCCATTTTAATCAATCCGTAAATGCCGCCGTAGTGGTCAATATGAGAATGACTGTACAGCACCGCAACAATATGCAGCGGGCCAAAATGCTTCTCCATCAGCGCTTTTGCTTCCCGCATATCTTCTTTGCACATCAGCACGTCAAACACGATCCAGCCGTTGTCCGTGCGTATAAAGGTCGCGTTGGCCATGTCGTAGCCCCGCACCTGATAAATGCCGTCGCAAACTTCAAACAATCCCGCGTAACTGTTAAAAAGCGTATTACGCCATAAACTGGGGTTCACACTGTCCGGCGCCTTTTCAAAATCGTTCATGAAACGGTAGTCCGCCACGTTCCAGACTACATTCCCGTCTTCATCACGAATCACGAGAGCTTCCGGCGCTTCAATCAGCCCTCGCAGAGCATTTTCCTTTTCCGATTCATCAGTAAAATCCAAATCCTGATACCAGGACGCATTGGCTTTTTTTGTAAAATCCGTCGCTCCCCTGGAAAGAGTTGCGGCATACGCTGTTCCGCCAGCCACAGTGTCCTTTGCAATCGTTGCCGTCCCGGAAGTCTGCAATTCTTCTTTCATGCTTTCTACCCCTCTCTTATGAAAATGGAAAGAACTCTTACTCAAAACGCCTTTTACAGGTTTCGATCAAATTATAAAATCGCCAGCAATAACAGCGGAACAAACAGGATAACCTGGTATTTTTTCCGTTTCTCTTCCGGCATCGCTTCTTTCAGTACCATCAGGATCAGGTTCAGATTGGACATAATAATGAAGAAGATTCCCCGGCTTTCAAAAAACATGCCCATTGCCTCGTTGTGGCTGATGTTATAGGGCATGATCGCCAGATCCGCTCCAATATAGGAAAAAAGGATAATCGAAACAGTCATCCCCAAAAAAGCCGGGAGGATGACCCGTTTGATAAACACAACATCCCGTATACTCTCCTGTCGGTGACGGTACATCATGGTCAGGGTACAGGAAAGCGTGGCAAGCAAAATCAATGTAGCCGCAGCTACATGCATCCGACGCGTATTCATGAAGAAAATAAACAGGTTAAACGCAAGGGCGATCTTCCCGATGAGTGGCGTCTGCGCAAGGCTATAATACATTAGCAACTCTTTCATACATGTATCCCGCTTTCTCATGGAGCGCAATTATTACTATTTTATTCCACGCCCATATATACTGCTTCATCCATCATGCCCTCGTTCTTGGACAGAGCTGTAGTCACCGCGATATCCCCAATCGTGTTAATCGTGTTTCCGTAAAATCCTTCAGCAACTGCGCCGTCTCGCCCAGCATATTAATGGTAACGCCGAACAGCACGGAAACGAAGATGACCTGTAGCATATCCCGATTCACAATCGGCGTGATCAGGTTCTCCGGTACTACTTTTACGATCATATCCAGCAGGGACACACTGACCCCGCCGCCGCTGCCGCTGATAGTCCCCATTTGGGGCACGCCCCCATGGAACATGAACAACCCGATGGTAATACTGAAAATCGTGGCGATGACCGTGGTACACATGTAGGTTCCCACCAGCTTGCCGCCGATACGCCCGATATCGGACGCATTGGATATGCTGGTCAGGCCTGCAATGATAGAAAAGAACACAACCGGGGCGATCATCATATTGAGGGAGTTCAGGAACATGGTACGGATACTGTTGACCACATTTTTGTTCAGCATCTCGATCATCTCTGGAGACACTATGCTTTTCAACACCGCCCCGGCCAAAATACCTAACACCATGGCGAACAGGGTGTAGCGGATTTGCTTGTTCCCCGCCTCTCGCACTCGGATCGTCACAATGTTCAAACCGTTTTTGTGGGCGTAAGAGAGCTGCTCCTTCTTTGATTTCAGGAACACTGTCCGCACATAGTCCGGATCCTCCTCGTTCCATTCCTCCAGCATCTGCAGCGGATTATACTCATCGCCCTTTGTTTCCAGGCGCAGCGAAA
>DJYL01000233.1 GCA_002448495.1 Pseudoselenomonas ruminantium
GCTGCGCTGGCTGCGGGAGGATTTCCCTTGTTGGCAGGAACTCTTGCTGATGCAGGCCGATGGCCAGCAGTCGGTAAATTTCCTGCGGGAGACGAGAGCAGCAGTAGCCGCAGCGGATGGTGCTTTGGCCCGGCAGTTTGGCGCAGCGCTGTCCACGGGAAATGAAGAGGCATATGCTGTGGCATATGAAAAACTGGCAGAATATGAAAAACTTCTGCCGTTGTATCATGAGCGGCAGGAGCTTCTGGACAGACTTTCCCTGCTGGCGCCGCAGTGGGCAGGACGTATTTCGCGTCAGGAGGGCGCAGATGGTGCCGGAAAGGTGCCGGAAAACATTGGAGATGCCTGGCTCTATGCCCAGTTCCGGCGGGAACTGGATGCTTTGCCTCAGGAAGATGCGCAAAGTGTGGCCGGTGAGGTGGAAAGCCTGACCGCAAGACTTTCGGAGGTAACGGCGCAGCTGGCAGAAGCCCGCGCATGGCAGCACCTTTTGGAGAAGGTGGGAGGAAGCGGCTTGCAGGCCAGTCTGGTCGGCTGGAGCAAGGCTGTGCAGAAACTGGGCAAGGGCAGAGGGCGCTATGCAGCAAAGCATATAAAAGAGGCCCGTGCGTGTATGCTGGAAGCTCAGCAGGCAGTACCGGCATGGATTATGCCCCTTTCCCGGGTATGGCAGAACCTTAATCCGGAAAGCCCCAAGTTTGACATCATTCTCATTGATGAAGCCAGTCAGGCAGACATTACCGCTTTGCCCCTCTTGTATTTTGGCCGAAAAATCATCATCGTGGGAGACGATAAACAGGTGAGCCCCGCAGCGGTGGGCGTGACGGCTGCGGAAATCACGCATTTGCAGTCCTCTACGATTGAAGGGGTTATCAAACATGCTTCCTTGTATACCATGGATACCTCCCTTTACGATATTGCGCAGATGAATTTTGCGGCCCGCATGCTTACGGAACATTTCCGCTGTGTGCCGGAGATTATCGGTTATTCCAATCAACTGGCTTATGACGGACGTATCCGGCCTCTGCGGGAATCCGGCAGCATATTGCAGCCCACGGTGGCCGTGCGTGTGCCGGGAACGCGGACAGAAGGGAAAAAGCAGAATTTGGTGGAGGCCGAGTACATTGTGGCGGTGCTGGCAGCCTGTCTGGAGGATTCGGCCTATCAGGGTAAAACCTTTGGTGCCATATCTCTTTTGGGCGAGGAACAGGGCAAGCTTATTCGTGCTCTGGCTGCAGACCGGCTGGGCATCAGCACATTGGAAGCCTGCGGCTTCCTATGCGGCAATCCCGCTGACTTTCAGGGAGATGAGCGGGATGTTATCTTCCTGTCGATGGTGGACAGCCCAAAAGATGCAGCTGAGGATGTGCCTATGCGGCTTGTGGGAGAAGGCCATGCCGGCGATACTCTCAAACGCTACAACGTGGCCGCCAGCCGCGCACGCGACCAGCTCTGGGTCATTCATTCCATGGCAGCGGGCAGCCTCAAGGAGGGTGATTTGCGGCGGGGGCTTATCGAGTATGCAGCAAATCCACCGCAAACAGCAGGCGTTGGTGAAGCTAAACAGCCTACATCTTTGGAACTTACCGTTACCCGCAGCTTGCAGGGAGAGGGCTATCAAATCCTGCAGAATATGGCCGTGGGCAGCTTGCTTATTCCTGTGGCCGTGATGGGAGCCGGGCATCGCGTCATCATTGCCTGCGATGGGGAACACTGGGTGGACAGCATCAAGGAGGCAGCCAATCAGCGCTATCAGCAGGCCGTATTGGAACGGCTGGGCTGGCACTTTATTCGCGTGCGGGGCAGTCAGTGGTATTTAAACCCCGACAGCGCACTGCAGAAGCTCAAAGCAGAACTCAATGAACTCGGCATTGCGCCGGGAGACTCCAAGACGCAGGTCGATGCCGCCAGCCGTCAGCAGCAGGCTCTCTATGTGCAGCAGCGGGCGGAACAGATTCTCGAAAACTGGCATAAAGAGAAGACAGATGAATAGGCCGGTACAGGCAGTTGAAAAAAACTTTGAAAAAAATAAAAAAAGGTGTTGACATATGGTGCTGGTATAGATATAATAATTTTTGTCAGTCAGCGAGACACAGAAAAACTTCTGAAGTCAAGCGTCAGACAAAATGCGGAAATAGCTCAGTTGGTAGAGCATCACCTTGCCAAGGTGGGGGTCGCGAGTTCGAGTCTCGTTTTCCGCTCCATAAAATGCGGAAATAGCTCAGTTGGTAGAGCATCACCTTGCCAAGGTGGGGGTCGCGAGTTCGAGTCTCGTTTTCCGCTCCATATTGTTTGTAAGTTTGATGTAAAACTTGGGCCTATAGCTCAGTTGGTTAGAGCAACCGGCTCATAACCGGTCGGTCCTTGGTTCGAGTCCAAGTGGGCCCACCATTTACAAAAAACTTCAATATATAAATGACTCAGTAGCTCAGTTGGATTAGAGTATTTGACTACGAATCAAAGGGTCGGGGGTTCGAGTCCCTCCTGGGTCACCATATATGGGTAGGTGGCCGAGTGGTTAAAGGCAACAGACTGTAAATCTGTCATCTTCGGATTACGATGGTTCGAATCCATCCCTGCCCACCACTTGCAAAGAACAGCGTCGCGTAAGCGGCGCTTTTTGTGTAGAGGTAAACGAAAGACTTGCGTTTTGTTTGACGAAAACAGACGGATTTTGCTAAAATATCACTAGTATACATGAGAAACGGATAGAGAAGCTAGTGAGGTGGTTTTATTGCGTAAGCAAATGTTCCTTTTAGTTTTATTTACCCTGACGATTATGTGTTTTACGGCGGCTTCGGCAGCTGCCTCCATACTGGTAAAGGACGGTTCCAAAGGTGAGGCTGTGCGCCATGTGCAGGAACTCTTGATTGAACAGGGATTCCTGCAGGGAGATGCGGATGGTGCCTGCGGCCCGCTGACCGTTGCGGCCATCAAAGCGTTTCAAAAGTCCCGGGGGCTTACGGAAGACGGAGTCTGCGGCGATGGAACCTATTATTGTCTTTCCGGCGGCAGGACGTATGAAAGCAGGGAAGGCGAAGAAGAAAAGCCACGAAAAAACAACGAAACTCACCATGAGACGGCTATTCCCAGCGGCCGGGCTATATATGTGTCAGCTTCTGCTTACAGCGCCTACGATCCCGGCAATAGCAAGCACACTGCCAGCGGCACTTTGGTGCGCCGTGGCGTAATTGCTGTTGACCCGGATGTGATTCCTCTGGGAACGCATGTGTTTATTCCTGGCTATGGTGAGGCTGTGGCTGAAGATATAGGAAGTTCCATCCGGGGACACCGCATTGACGTTGCTTTTGATACCCATGAGGAAGCATTGTCCTTTGGGCGCCGTGATTTGGAAATCATCATCATTGACTGATATTTTACCATTAAGACCGTCCCGTCCGGGGCGGTTTTTGGTTGCATAAAATGCCTTAAAACGCTATAATTTAACATAGAGGAAGTGTGAATAACTTTAGGTGAAGTGGGGGATTGAGATGCCGCTGAAAGTTGATAGCCGCGCTGCTCAGGAAACTGCGTTTACCCGGGTATTGGAACGGGATGAGCGGGTGGAAAGCGGAAACAGGGATTTTTCACTGGAGTTGATGGATCAGGAGGACAGCCTTTCCACTGAGCAGCTGGACAAGCTCTTAAAACAGATTGATGAGCAGGGCGCAAGGCTTTCCAAGACGCCTACCTATGATGAACTGAAATCCTACCGCACACTGATTAAGAATTTTGTGGGAGAAGCGGTAAACCGCATGTATGAGCTCCATAGTCAGGCAGGTTGGGATCGTATGGGGCGGCAGAAGGTTTATACCACTGTGCGTAAGATTGACCGGAAACTGGAAGAAATGGCCGAAAAGATTCGTTTGGGACAGTCTGAGCAGTTGGATATTATCGCCAGTCATGATGCCATCCGGGGGATGTTGGTGGATTTGTATATGTAATTTAGTGAGTGGATATTTGTGGAGATTCGTTGGGATAGCCTGGTGGGGCATAAAGACCAGATAAAGGAGCTTAGAACCCTTCTGCAGGAGAAGCGCCTGCCGCATGCTTTGCTCTTTACGGGAGCGGCAGGTCTGGGAAAGAAGCTCTGCGGGCAAATTCTGGCCGGAGCAATCCTTTGCGGGCAGGAGAATGCTCCCTGCGGGCAATGTGAAAACTGCCGCAGCTTTGCGGCAGCAGCGCATCCGGATTACTACGAGCTCACTCCGGAGGTGCGGGGAAAATCCACCCGCATCATCCGCATTGAGGCTATCCGGGAAATGCAGACGGTGGTGTCGCGCTCGGCGGTTCGCGCTGGACGGCGTGTGGTGCTCATCGATGATGCGGACACCATGAACGAGCCTGCGGCCAACAGTCTCTTAAAGACGTTGGAGGAGCCGGAGGGACAGGTAACGTTTATCCTGATTGCGCAGGACAGGAGCAGGCTTTTGCCGACCATTGTATCTCGCTGTATGCCCTTGTCTTTTGGCAGGCTTTCGCCGGAGGAACTGCAGGAAGAACTTGTGCGGCGGCAGATGCCGACGCTGGAGGCAGAGAAACTTGCTTATTTGGCGGATGGCAGTCTGGGGCAGGCATTAAAACTCAGTCAGCATGGTGGTCTGGAACTGCGGGAGGAGGCCATGGAATTTTTGGCCGGCTTGCCGCAGTTTACCATGAATAAGTTGTGGGTGGAAGCAGCGGCCAAAGGAGAATTGGACAGAGAGAGGCTTATTGAGTGGCTGATGCACCTCAACATGCTGCTGCGGGATATGCTGTTGCTCTATGCGGATGGGGCAAGCCCCTTGTTATATAACGGCGACCTGCGGGAAAAACTGGGGGAACTTTTGCCGCAGTTTTCCAGGAGCAGGCTTTTTGCTATGCTCACGGAAACGCGGGAGCTTTTGCACCGCCTGCAGGCCAATGTTAACTTGCGCCTGCAGCTGGAGGGGTATTTTATTCGGTTAATGGACAGTCTTAAGGGCTGATTGACGATAGATTTAGGAGAATTTTATGCAGACGATTATCGGTGTCCGCTTCAAAAAAGCGGGCAAGATTTATTATTTTGCGCCGGGCAATCTGGATATCAAGCTGGGCGACATGGTTATTGTGGAAACGGCTCGAGGCATGGAATGTGGCGAAACGGTTATCGGCCCACGCGAGGAGGAAGACGATAAGATTATCCCGCCCTTAAAGGTGGTGCACCGCATCGCAAATGAATCGGATATTCGCCGGATTGCGGAGAACAAGGAAAAGGAAAAGGAAGCCTTCGGCATCTGTGAGGAGAAGATTGCCGCGCATGGCCTCCCCATGAAGCTGGTGGAGGTGGAATACACCTTCGATATGAATAAGATTATCTTTTATTTCACGGCTGACGGACGCATTGACTTCCGGGAACTGGTCAAGGATTTGGCGGCTGTTTTCCGCACCCGCATTGAGTTGCGGCAGATAGGCGTAAGGGATGAAGCCAAGTTTATGGGCGGTATTGGCTGCTGCGGACGGCCCTTATGCTGTGCGACTTTTCTGGGGGATTTTGAGCCGGTGTCCATTCGCATGGC
>DJYL01000150.1 GCA_002448495.1 Pseudoselenomonas ruminantium
AAAATTGCCTGTCTGATTGTCATGGCAGTATTGGCGCTGATTGCAGTGGGCTGGAATTCTGTTTTGTATCTGCATAGTATACAGGCGGATATGGACAATATGTATGCAAAAAAAATGCAGTCGGTGCGCTTGCTGGGGGACTGTTCAATTACGGTGAGGGCTATACAGTCCCGTATTTTGGAAAATGTCATGCTTACGGATCAGGAACAAATGAGCAAGAATAAGCAGGACGTTGACAAATATATGCAGCGTTATGACGCTATATGGGCAGAATATCGGGCTTTGGGAGAACAGACAGAAGGCATAGATACGGTGGAAAAACATTGGCTGGACTTCAAAGGCTCGGCAGGAGAAATGATGGAACTGTCTTTGAAGGGGCAGCAGGAAGAGGCCAGAGCATTATATGGCACAAAGGCAATCAAGGAGATTATTGCCTGGGACAAGAGCATGTCGCCTTTGCGCAAGGCGGTTTATGATGAGGCAGAGGCAATCAACAATCAAAATCAGGAAGAGGCCAATATGGCGGTATGGTCAATGGGAATCATCACATTGGTGGCAGTGGTTTTGATGGGTCTTTTTGGTGGCGTGCTGGTGCAGGCAATACGGAAGCCTTTGGCGGAAATGGTGACAGCCTGCCGTCACTTGCAGGCCGGGGATTTCCGGCAGATGGCGCTTCCGTCTCGACGGTTGGATGAGTTTGGGGAAATGGCAGCAGTGGTTGAAGATGTGCGTGTTTCCCTTAGCAGTTTAATGTCCAAGACCAATGATTCCGCTGCCCATATTGCTTCGGCATCGGAGGAGCTTACAGCCAGTTCTCAGCAGTCGGCGCAGGCTTCCCAACAGGTGGCTGAGTCGGTGACGGAAGCATCGGGAGCTGTTTCGCAGCAGCAGCAGGGGATAAATGAAAGCAGTGCAGCGGTAGGCAAGGTGGCCGATTCCGTGCAGCAATTGCAGCGGGAGGCTGAACGGGTGGCAGACCATGCCAATGCCGCTTCCGAACAGGCTGTTGCGGGAACGAAGGCCATTGAATTGTCGGTGAAGCAGATTCGCGGTGTAGAGTCAACCGTAGGCGAGTCAGCGGTCATTGTGGGAAAACTGGGTGAGCGTTCTCAGGAGATTGGACAGATTGTGGAGACGATTTCCGGGATTGCGGAGCAGACCAATCTGTTGGCACTGAATGCGGCCATAGAAGCTGCCCGTGCCGGTGAGCAGGGGAGAGGTTTTTCTGTAGTAGCTGACGAGGTCAGGAAACTGGCAGAACAGTCATCGGAAGCTGCGGAGCAAATTTCCCATTTGATTGTGAGCATTCAGTCCGACACGGCAAGTGCGGTGAACTCCATGAAGTCGGGGAGCACAGCTGTGGCAGAAGGTGCTCATTCGGTGGAAGAACTGCGTGCTACTTTTGAGCGCATACGGGAATTTGTAGATGAAGTATCCAAGCAGGTGGACAGCATGGCAGAGGCTATTCGCGGCGTGGCCGATGACGCCGGTGTAATCTCCCGGCATATTGAAGATATTGATATGCAGGGGACAAGAGTGGCGGATGAAATGCAGAACGTATCGGCAGTTTCCGAGGAGCAGTCGGCATCGGCTGCTGAGATTGCCAGCGCCAGTGACTCTCTGGCGAAACTTGCGCAGGAATTGCAGGATACGTTGAGACAGTTCAAGTTTTAAGGATATAGGGGATAAGAAAATGGGCTGCATTTGCAGCCCATTTTCTTATGTTTTTATTGTTTGACGATGGTTCGGATGGGGAAAGGAATCTCTATGCCTTCCTGCCGGAATCTGGCGGTCAGGGCTTTGATGAATTCGTGCTTCAAGCGGAACTGGTCATCAAAGCGGGCGGAGTGCAGGAGGACGTTGAAGTCAATGCTGCTGTCGCCGAAGTTGTAAAAACGTACAGAAGGCTGCCGATCAGCATCCAGTTTTTCATTGAGGTCTGTGAGAACCTGACGGGCTACTTCCAATGTTACGTCTTCTACCTTTTGCAAATCGCTGTCATAGGCCACGCCCACGGGAATTTTGATGACGATATCATGGCGGGGCATACTGTAGTTGGTGATGATGGAGGAGGCGATTTTCTGATTAGGGATAACGACCATATTTCCTTCACCTACGGGAACAATGGTGGTGAAGCGCCAAGTGATATCCGTTACGCGGCCTTCTTCGCCGGAGCTTAAATGAATGTAATCCCCAAGCCGCAGCTGTTTGGAAAGAATCAGATGCAGGCCGGAGAAGATGTTGGCGAGTGTTTCCTGCAGAGCCAAAGCTACGGCCATACCACCGACACCCAAAGCGGTGAGGATGGGGGCAATGGAGATGCCGTAGTATTGGAGTACCACCAATATGCCCATGGCGTAGATGATGCCGTTGACGATGGCATTCAAGAGCGTGGTCTTGGGCATGGACTGCTGGGAGCGTTCAATCTGCATATCGATAACACCGCTCACCGTGCGGGCAATAACCCGGGTTATGGTCAGGATGATGACCGTAAAAAGGATGTAGGAAAAAATCCGTACCAGTGGTTCAATAATGTCGATGGTGTTAACAATCCAGTAAAGGCCTACGACCAAACAAAGGGAAATGGGAACGCCCTGCAGAGCATTAATAAAGACGGACTGCCAAGAGGTTTCATCGCTGGTCAGGCGGTGCATAACGCGTTTTTTGATCATGCGGTTAAGCGTAATGCCGGCAGTAAGTGCTGCCACCAATATTCCGATGGGAACAATAAGCATTTCCAGAAGATGAGTCCAGTCGAACCAGTTCAGCCATTCCATATTCGGCAAAATAATTCCTCCCTTGTGCCAGGGTGGATTGAATTAATCAACACGCCCCAATTACTTGAAATAAAAAATCTCTATCATTATACTATAGATACATAAAAATATGTAAGAAAAAAATAACAGCAAGGGGAATTTTATGATGGATATTTTAATAGAAGGTTCGCGCTTACGCTTGCGTAAGGCTGTGGAACAGGATTTGGATTTTATTCTGGATTTGGAATATGCAGAGGACAATCTGCCCTTTATAGTGCCTTTTGACAGGGATTTCCATACGAATATCATCACCGGCGGCGAAGCTTCTATGGATGTGATTGTAGAGGAAGTGGCAACGGGAGCACCGGTGGGATATTTTCTGGTGGCGGGGCTGAAGACCGAGGCCAGGGAAATGGAATGGACGCATGTGATTATTGCCAAAAAGGGCATGGGCTATGGGCATGAGGCCATGCAGCTCATTAAGAAATGGTGCTTTGCGGTAAAGAAATTCCACCGGGCTTGGCTGGACTGCAAGGATTATAATGAAAGAGCACTGCATCTTTATGAGTCGGAAGGCATGGTGCGGGAAGGACTTATCCGCGAAACGATTATCACCAATGGAAAATATGAGAACCTCGTGATATTGGGGATTCTGGATCGCGAGTATGAAGCGCGGAGAGCGGAGGGAAAAGAGATAGGGTAATCAAGAATAATTTTTATCAATAAATAGAATATGGAGTCATGTGTCCTTTTATTGTACGATGAAAAGCGATACAATAAGAACAACAAAGGAAAAAGAAAAGATTGTGACTTTTTCCAATAGTGTTGTGAATTAATAGGAGGCAGTTCGATGGACGCAAAAGAAATTTTAGCTAAGGTTGACCACACGTTATTGAAGCAGACCGCTACATGGGCGGACATTCAGAAGATTTGTGAGGAAGCAGCAGAGTTTCACACGGCAACGGTTATGGTTCCTTCCTGCTTTATTACGAAAATCCGTGAAAATTATGGCGGCAAGGTAAAAATTGCTACAGTGGTTGGCTTCCCTAACGGCAACTGCAACACGACAGCTAAGATTGCTGAGACGGCACAGGCGCTTGCTGATGGTGCGGAAGAAATCGATATGGTCATCAATATCGGTATGCTGAAGGCTGGCGAAACGGAATACGTTACCGAAGAAATCAAGGCACTGAAGCGTCTGTGCGGTGAGCGCGTACTCAAGGTTATCGTTGAAACCTGCTTCCTGACGGAAGAAGAAAAAATCGCTGCCTGCAAGTGTGTGACGGAAGCTGGTGCAGATTTCATCAAGACCTCCACGGGCTTCGGGTCCAAGGGTGCAACGCTCGAAGACATCAAACTCTTTAAGGAGCATATCGGTGAAGGTGTACAAATGAAGGCTGCCGGCGGTATTCATACCCGTGAGGAAATGGTTGGCTTTATTGAAGCCGGCTGCACGCGTCTGGGTGCCAGCGCAGCGGTAAAGGTTTTGAAGGACGAGGTGGCAAAATAATGGGAAAGTTCAAAAGAGCGTTTGTTATTGTTTTGGACAGCTATGGTATCGGCAATGAGCCGGATGCTGCCGACTTTGGCGATGGCGTTTGCAACACGTTAAAATCCATTGTGGGTTCAGATAAGTATGATACGCCGAATATGAAGAAGCTGGGCCTGTTCAATATTGATGGTGTTGGCTGCGGGCAGCCAGTGGAAAAACCGTTGGGTTCCTTTGCCCGTCTGCGTGAACTTTCCCGCGGCAAGGATACCACCACGGGGCATTGGGAAATCGCGGGCATTGTGTCCGAGCGACCCATGCCGACTTATCCGGATGGCTTCCCGGCTGACCTCATTGAGAAGCTGGAAAAAGCCTTTGGCAAGAAGATTCTCTGCAACAAACCGTATTCTGGTACGGCGGTAATCCATGATTATGGGCAGGAACAGGAAAAGACCGGCGGCCTTATCGTTTATACCTCCGCGGACAGTGTGTTCCAGATTGCCGCCAATGAAGCCGATGTTCCCGTGGATGAACTCTACGGTTACTGCAAGACGGCTCGCGAAATCCTGCAGGGTGAACATGGTGTAGGCCGTGTTATTGCCCGTCCGTATGTGGGCAAGTTCCCGGATTATCAGCGTACTTCCCGCCGCCATGACTTCTCCCTTGACCCTACGGGTGACACGATGCTGGATGCCCTGCACCGCAAGGGATTGGAAACCATTGGCGTCGGCAAGATTTCCGATATCTTTGCCGGCCGCAGCGTCAGCCGTTCCTTAGGCATCAACAAGGATAACGTAGACGGCATGGAAAAGACGCTCAAGGAGATGGACGAGGATTTTGAAGGTCTGTGCTTTGTCAACCTTGTAGATTTTGATATGCAGTATGGCCATCGCCGTGATATTGACGGCTATGCTAATGCCGCAACGGTATTTGACAAGCAGCTCGGTGAATTCATGGCCAAGATGCGCGATGATGATGTACTCATGATTACCGCTGACCATGGCTGTGA
>DJYL01000226.1:0-1138 GCA_002448495.1 Pseudoselenomonas ruminantium
CACCTTTGTCTATAAAATCAATTACTTAAGTTTCCTCCTTGGGCGTACAAAGACCGCAGCCACCGTTGCCAGAAATCACTGCATCCACGTGTAACTCCTGCAAGCGGCGCTCAAATTCATCCTTTTGCGCCCGCTTTACCCCCGGTGCAGGGTAAGGGCCTGCCGAACCGATTTCTCCCAGCAGCAACACCTTGGCCTGAGGATAGTTTTCCAAAATCAGCTGCCTGATTTCCAGATGCGTAACACTGGCCATGAAACTGCCGCCGACCACCGCAATGGTCTTGCCGTTCAGCGTATCCAGCCGTGGAGCCTGCTTAATCATCGTGATGTCCGCCTTGCCATTCTGCCCCGCTGCCCAAAGTGTTACCAATGTTGTCAACGCCACGCCTGACAGCACCCAAAACATTTTGCGCTCATAAAACACACCCCCCCCTCCTTGTTGGTAATATTATAATATTGTCAGAAAATAATAGCTATTATAATTATAACGTACTTGGTCAAATTTTTCTACCAGTAAAAAAAGAACCGGCTTTATGCCGGTTCCTGCTGAAAACTTTAATTCTGTTGTAAAATCGCATAATTTTCCGGATGCATACCCGGCACAGCGGTGACTTTGATATCCATGGCAAATTCTGCCGCCAGATTCATGAGCAGCTGATTGTGCCGCAGTTCCTCTGCCACAGTCTCATGGACTTCAATTTCATAACCGTCTTCAGCATGGGATTTGTGCTCCATGCGGCGAATATCTGCGGCAATGCGGATGCTCACCGTCTCCGGCGACTCCACCCTGCCCCGCCCGCGGCAGATGGGACACTCACTGTAGATGATGCTGTCTAAATTCTGCCGTGACTTCTTGCGGGTGATTTCCACCAGTCCCAGACTGGTGATGTCTACGATATTGGTCTTCGTGGGGTCAAACTTGGACAGCTCCCGCAAATGCGTTATGAGCTGCTGTTTTTGCTCCTCTTTTTCCATATCGATAAAGTCCACGATGATGATGCCGCCAATATCCCGCAGACGGAGCTGCCGCATGATTTCCTCTGCCGCCTCCAGATTGGCATGATAAACGGTTTCGCCCAGATTGGTGTTTCCCGTATACCTGCCCGTGTTCACATCAATGACCGTAAGGGCTTCGGTC
>DJYL01000226.1:1297-5451 GCA_002448495.1 Pseudoselenomonas ruminantium
GTCATAGCAGCGGATTTTCTCCGTAAGTTCCGGGGAAAACAGCGCCACAAAATCCCGCACCCGCTGATAAACCGCCTGATTATCAATCAGCATGGCCTCCACATCATGGGTCAAATTGTCCCGCACTGCGCGAATAATCAAATCCGCATCCCGATACAGCAGATTTGCACCCTTGCTTTTCATCTTAAAGCGAGCCATCAGCGAATGCCAAAGCTTAACAAGATACTCCACATCTTCCCGCAGGGCTTCCTCTGTCGCACCAAAAGCCACCGTGCGGATGATAAGTCCCATGCCGCGTGGACAGATGCGCGCGGCAATATCATGGAGCCTGCTGCGCTCCGCTTCATCTTCAATCCGCCGCGACATGCCGATATAAGCAGCCGTCGGCAGCAGCACCACATTGCGCCCCGGAAGTGTAATATGGGTCGTAGCCCGCGGCCCTTTGGAGCCTGATGCATCCTTGATAATCTGTACCGGCAGCTGCTGTCCGATATGAATTTTCTGCGGCCGGGGAAGTGTCTGTTTCACATCCTCAGGCATTCCATCGCCAATATACATAAAGGCATTCTTGCCCGTACCAATATCCACAAACGCCGCCTGCATCCCCGGCAGGACATTTTGCACCTGTCCCTTGTAAATATTGCCCACCAGATGCGAATGCGTGGCACGCTCCACCTCTATCGAAGAAAGTTTGCCATCCTCAAGAATCGCTAACTTGGTTTCCTCAGGAACAACCGTTACAAGAATAGATTTCATCCATTCACCTCCCCTGCTTTTGATAAGCATGAATTATACTAATTCAACCAAGCGTTTCCCATCAGAGAGCATAGCCGTCCGGCAAATCTTAGCTTCCGCCACCTTTGCCGGCAGTGCAAACTGCTCAACAAGTGCACCGATTACCTCAATCGGCTTCACGCTCCCGCTCTGCGTAATCGCAATATCCATATCCAGCTGCAACATATCACCATGAACCTCGATGGCAACAGGCCGCAACATACACGCCTTGAGCTCAATATCCCGTTTCTTCTTCGGCGTAACCCGCTGAAACTGTACTTCATGAGCTTCATTGTACTTCTTCACCGCCGCACGCGCAAGGTCAAATTCTCCTTCAAGCGGCATAAGTACGCGGTACCGCGCTTCCGTGGCCTGCGCCATCAGGGCTTTCTGCCTGGTCTTGACTTCCCGCAGTTCTTTAAGCTCAATGCCCGGCGGCAGCTGGGCGGAAAGCTTGTCAAAGACCTCCGGCTGACACACAGGCTTTAAGAGTTCAAACTCCATGTATTCCGCCTCACTGGTCACGCCCAGCGACAGTGCCGAAGCAAAGGAAATCTTCATATGATGGTTAAAGCCCTCGGAATACGCCATCGGCAGGCCGGAGCGCTTAAAGGCGCGGATGAAGATATTGGCATAGTCCAGATGGGAAACATAACGCAGTTCTTCGCCCTTGGTGATTTCCGCCCGATAGGCATAGAGCATACGGGGTCGCCCGGAATCCTTGGGGTCACGGTGAACTTTTTGCGGCAGCTGCGGCGGCTCATAATCCCGCGCAGCTTCCTCCTTGGCATAATCGACCACATGCACGCCCAGATTCGGGCAGATGCCGCAGGCGTTGCATTTGCCGCGGCGGCAGTCCTCGGTAAGTGCCGCATTCATGGCCTTATGCCATTCCCGCAGCAAGAATTCCGCATTGACCCCCGGCGAGGTAATTGCCCAAGGCAGCGCCTCGTCAAAGTTACGGGTGCGCTGGCTGTAGTATTTGCCATCAATGCCGCATTTTTCCATGGCGGTGAGCCACGTTTCATGCTGATATAAATCCGTCCAGCCGTCAAACTTGGCGCCGTCTTTCCATGCCTGATACAGAACTTTCGCCAGCCTGCGGTCACCGCGGGCAAACACGCCCTCAATCACCGACAGGCGGGCATCATGGTAATTAAAGGTAATGGCCCTGTCCGTGATATGCGCCTTCAGGAGTTCCTGCCGCCGCTGAAATTCTTCAATCGGCAGCTGACCGAACCACTGGAACGGCGTGTAGGGTTTGGGGACAAAGCAGGACACGGACACCGTGACCTTGACGCCCCGCTTGCCCTTGATTTCCGTATAGAGGTCCACGACTTTCTTCGCGAGCTTGGCAATACCGATAACATCTTCATCGGTTTCTGTCGGCAGGCCCATCATAAAGTAGAGCTTGACCTGCTTCCAGCCCTGCTTGAAGGCCGAAGCGCAGGCGTTCATCAGATTTTCCTCGGTAACGCCCTTGTTGATGACATCGCGCAAGCGCTGTGTCCCCGCTTCGGGAGCAAAGGTCAGGCCGGACTTTCTGACCTGCTGCATCTTATGCGCCAAATCAATCGAGAAGCTGTCGATGCGCAGAGAAGGCAGCGAGAAACTTACTTCTTCGTCCTTAAAGCCCAGCATCAAATCATCCACCAGACGGCCCAGACAGGAATAATCCGCCGAAGACAGCGAAGTCAGACTCATTTCATTGTAGCCCGTGCTGTCCACGAGATTTCGCGCCATCTTTTTGAGTTTTTCCTCGGTGCGCTCCCGCGCCGGACGATAGCAGATACCCGCCTGACAGAAACGGCAGCCACGGGAACAGCCACGGAAAAGTTCGAGCATGGCGCGGTTATGGACGATATCCATGAAGGGCACCAAAGGACGCTCCACGCTCATGACCTTGTCCATATCCTTGCAGACCCGCTTATAGATAAGCGTTTTGGCATTTTCATGCAATGATTCAAGCTTTTCAAAATCGCCATCCGCCGTATATTTCGGCTCGTAGAAGGACGGCACATAGATGCCCTCCATCGTCAGCAGGCGTTCGAGGAAACCTCTGCGCCCGCCGATACGCCCGGCCTTTTTCCATGCGATAAAAGCCTTGGATACCTCAACGATTACTTCTTCGCCCTCGCCCACGATAAAGAAATCGAAGAAGTCGGCTATCGGCTCCACATTGTAGACGCAGGGGCCGCCGCCCACGATAAAGGGCATATCCTCGCCGCGGTCTTTGCTCCAGAGGGGAATCCCCGCCAAATCCAGCATATTGAGCACGTTGGAGTAAATCATCTCATATTGCAGGGAAAAGCCAAAGAAGTCAAACTGACTAAGCTCATGCTTGGTTTCGAGGGAAAACAGGGGAATATTGCGTGCCCGCATTTTTTCCTCCATATCCGTCCAGGGTGCGTAAACCCGCTCGGCGGCAATATCACTTTCCCGGTTCAATATCTCATAGAGAATGGCAAGGCCCAGATTGCTCATGCCCACCTCATACACATCCGGCAGGGCCAATGCAAAAGTGCAGTCCACACTTTCCCAATCCTTCACCTGCGCATTCCATTCGCCGCCCGTGTAACGGGACGGCTTCAATACCGACTGCAGCACCGAAGACTCCAGTTGTACCATTTCGTTAAATTCCTCCATACATCTTTTCATTCAGTTCATTTCTTATAAGATTTAAGAGAAGGCTCCACAAGGAGCCTTCCCTAGAATTCTAATTTCTTTTTTCTAAGCTGTATATTTAATAATATCGCGATGGCCATGATATTCGTGGTCAGCGAACTTACCCCATAACTCATCAGCGGCAGGGGGATACCGGTTACCGGCATAATCCCCAGCGTCATGCCCACGTTGACCAGTACATGAAAGGCCAGCATGGAAGTAATGCCCACGGCCAGCAGTCTGCCAAACATATCACTGGCATCCTGCGCAATCTGTACGCCCCGCCACAAAACCACGAGATACAGGAGCAGCAGAACCACCACACCGATAAAGCCCAGTTCTTCACCAACCACGGCAAAGATAAAGTCCGTATGATTCTCCGGCAGGAAATCCAACTGGCTTTGAGTACCCTCAAATAGCCCCTTGCCAAAAAGCATGCCGGAACCGATGGCAATTTTCGACTGGATAATGTGATACCCCGACCCTAAAGGGTCTACATTTGGGTCCATGAAAACCATGATGCGCATTTTCTGATAGTCCTTCAAAAAATGCCATAAGAATGGCATCATGGCAATGCCTGTGGCAAATATGCCGCCCAGCAGCCGCAAATTTATACCACAGATAAAAACCATACCAAAGAAAATGGCCATAAACACCAGTGACGTACCTAAATCCGGCTGTTTCAGGACCAACAGAAACGGCAGCCCCACATAGGC
>DJYL01000195.1:0-1702 GCA_002448495.1 Pseudoselenomonas ruminantium
CGAGGCCGCTGATGCAGGTATGCATGTAGATCAGGTAGGTTATCTTACTGGCTATGAGAAAGCAGCCATGGTGACCGATTCCGGTGAAGATGATTTTAACATTATCGATAGCAAAACCGGGCAGGTGGTTTTTACCGGTAAATTAACGGCAGCAAAGCATGATGAACTGTCAGAAGAAAAGCTGCGGAGGGCGGATTTTACTCCCCTGAATACGCCCGGCACTTACAAATTAAAAGTCGGCAGCCGTGAATCCTACGATTTTGCCATCGGTGATAATGTCTATGCCGTTCCGTCAGTGCAGACCTGGCGTTCCTTTACCCTGTCCCGCAGCGGGACTCCCCTTAACGATAAGGACGTTACCGGTTTGCAGATTAAGATGGGACATGCGCAGGACAGTGCGGCTCAGGTGTATTTTACCGATAAGCTCAATCAGAAGGGCGATAAGGTGAATGTAGCCGGCGGCTGGTATGATGCCGGCGACTATGGCAAATACACCACTACGGGAGCCATCGCTGCGGCAGAACTGCTGCTGGCCTATGAAGCACACCCCGGCCATTTCACTAAGGGACAGCTGTTATTCCCCATAGGTGCTCAGCACGATAACCAACTGCCGGATGCCCTCAGTGAAGTAAAGTATGAATTGAACTTCCTCAAGAAAATGATGCGCCGTGACGGCAGTACCTTCCACAAGGTGGCAGGTGCGCAGTGGCCGGGCTTTGACAAGAGCCCCGACACGGATACGCAGGAGCGCTTTATCTACAGCACCTGCACTGCCAGCACGGCCATGTACGGCGCAAGTCTGGCTATCGGTGCCAGAGTTTATCAAAATCTGGATGCAGCTTATGCCAAAGAGCTGCAAAAGGATGCCGACAAGGTATGGAATTATTTGTCCAAGACAAAAGAATCGATTTATCGCGTAGATGAAGGGCAGGAAAGCGGTTCCGGCCCCTATAACGACACCAACGATATTCAGGAACGGCTTTGGATGGCGGCAGAAATGATGCGTACCACCGGTGACAAGCGGTACGAAGCTTATCTAAAAGCCCATAAAGCAGAATTCCTGCAGGCACCGGGCTTCTTTACCTGGGATAACACTTTGGCACTCGCGCAGTTTGCCTATGCTATGGCCAAAAATGCCGATGACGGTTTCCAGGCGGAAGTGAAGCAGGTCTATCTGGCGTATGCGGATAAGATTGTCGGCAAGATTAAACAGGATGGCTTTGGCTGTGCGCTGTCTAAAGATGAGTACACCTGGGCCTCCACGAAAAATGCTCTGACGCAGGGCGATATGCTGCTGATGGCTTATCAGCTTCAGCCCAAGGCCGAATATGAGGAAGGTGCCCTTAGCCAGATTCATTATATGTTTGGCCGCAACTCGCTCGACAAGAGTTTCCTAACTGGTATGGGCAGCAACCCCCCTGAACATCCCCACAACCGCATCCACGAGAGTACCGGTGCCTATGTGCCGGGGCTTTTGGTGGGCGGTCCAAATCACATCAAGGGCGGCGACCCCGACCAGACCAAGTATCTGGAAGAAAACAAGGTGCCAGTGGCCAAATCCTATCTGGATGTACTGACCTCCTGGTCTACCAACGAATACGCCATTGACTATACGGGAACGGCAGCCTATGCACTGGCGTGGTTTGCCAAACCGGTAAAGCTTACGGCTGATGAGTTGAAACTAAAGCGTGATTTCCCCTCT
>DJYL01000195.1:1862-2737 GCA_002448495.1 Pseudoselenomonas ruminantium
GAACACTATTTATGTATCAATGCTTCAAAATCACGCAGACTAATTGCTAAACAAGAAGAAACAATGCTATATTGGACTTATCTTAGGAATGAGGCAAAGAGTTCCAAGCGAAGAAAGGGTGTATCTGTAATGTCGCAAAAAAAGCGTAATGATAGGAAAATGAAATGGCTGCGTCTGGCTGTAGGGGCAGCATTACTGACGGGAGGAAGCTCTGTTGCATTGCCGGGGATGGCCAGTGCGGCAGAGGCTACGATACAAGGTGGAGAGGGGGATTTTTATTCCAGTGTAGGAGAAAAGTTTAGCATTGCACATGAAGGCTGGGATGAAAAATGGTATTCTGTATTTGGAGATGATGCATCTACAGGCAACACGATAACGGTTACGAATTTTACCGCTCCAGGTTATGACTTGCGTATAGCCGGTGGTTATGGTGCCGGTGGAAAAGTTAGCGGAAATAAAATAATTACGACAAACAGTACATTAAGAGGTATTCTATCTGGTGGCTATAATTCCGCAGACGGGGAAGTAAGCGGCAATGTGGTCACACTGGGTGAAGGTACGAAAGTGGCAGATGGTGCTTCTTTGCAGGTTTTTGGCGGTTATTCTTATACGGAAAGTCAGGAGAATGTAAAAAATAACACGGTCAATATTCTGACTTCTATTCAGCTCGATGCCCTGAAAGGCGGAGAAAATAAAATTTATAATGCCGGCAAGAATGGCAACACGTTAAATGTCGCAGCCAAGAATGTATCTACGAATTATTTTGATGGCTTCGAAAATATCAATTTCTTCCTGCCTTCTGATATAGCCAGTGGCGATACCATGCTTAGCATCAACAATGGCGGCCAGGCTACGTCATTAGATGGCGTAAAGGT
>DJYL01000195.1:2844-4158 GCA_002448495.1 Pseudoselenomonas ruminantium
CAATGGCCTGAGTAACGCTCCCAAGGCCTTAACAGAGATTGCCAAGGAAAACATTACGATGGCTGCACCCAGTGGTTTGATTACGGACAAGGAATATACGTTTTCTCTGAGCAGTACGGATAATGCGTTGGTGGCAACTGTAGACAATATCGCAGAAAAAGCGGCCAGTGATGAAGGCGGCAGCAGTAGTGAAGGTGGCAGTGCCAGCATCAGCGGTGCTGAGGATACAGCTATTAGTGCTGAGACCATCAAAAATTCTCAGCGGTTAAAATCTTTGGTGGAGACGCAGGCGGCAGTAGTCACGGTGCTAAACAGCGGTGCGGACATGTTGACAAGTGCTGGCGTAACTCAGGCTACGGCAGCTGCAACCGCGGCAGATTCGCGCGGTCAGTTTGCTCCCTTTGCGGCTATGGGCGGCTCCAATCTGCGAGCCAAGAGTGGGTCGCATGTGGATACCAAGGGATATGGTATAGATATTGGTTTTGCCAGAGAGATAAAGAAAGGGAAAAATACCTATCTCATAGCTCCCGTGGTAGAATATGGACGTGGCAGTTATGACAGCTATCAGGATAACGGAATCAAGGCTGATGGCAAGAGCAGCTTCTGGGGTGTGGGCGTACTGGGACGTCAGACTAATGCCAAAGGCGTTTATTACGAAGCCAGCTTGCGGGCAGGCCGGACGAAATCCGATTACAAAGGTTATCTCGTTGACCGACAGGCAGAATATGACAGCGAGAGTAACTATCTTGCCGGACATCTGGGCTGGGGAATGATTAAGAAGGTGAATGCCAAAAATACATTGGATACTTATGTGAAATTCTTTTATACCCAGCAGGATGGCGATAAGGTAAAGGTCAAGATTAACGGCGGCGCAGCAAGCGATGAAATTTCCTTTGGTACTGTGGAAAGCAAGCGCCTGCGCATTGGTGCCAGACTGACGCATAAGGTAAATGACAGCAGTCATTTATATGGCGGTTTGGCCTATCAGGGCGAATTGGACGGCAAAGCCAGAGCCACCTATCGCGGCAGCGAGGCAGCTGCTCCCAGTGTGCAGGGCAGCAGTGTCATGCTGGAACTGGGCTGGCAGGTCAAGCCGGAAAAGAGTCCTGTAGCCATCGATTTGGGTGTAACCGGCTGGGCCGGCAAACAGCGTGGTGTCACCGGACAACTGGGCTTTAAGTGGAATTTCTGATTTTAATAGGCAAGTTTAATAGGCAAGAGGTTCGAGGCGTGGCCTTAGAACCTCTTTTTCTTGACGGAAGCTTTTTATTTTGGTAGTCTAAGAGGAGTTGAATTTAACCTTTTTGAGAGGAG
>DJYL01000046.1:0-1584 GCA_002448495.1 Pseudoselenomonas ruminantium
GTCCATGCGCAGCAAGGAAAATGCTCATGACTACCGCTACATGCCGGAACCGGACCTGCCGCCCATCGTGACCAGCGAAGAAACCATCGAAAAGTATCGCAGCGAACTGCCGGAACTGCCCGATGCCCGCCGTGCACGCTTGGAAAAAGACTTCGGCCTGTCCGATTATGATGCCGGCATCATCACGAGCTCCCGTGCTATGGCCGAATACTTTGATGCTGTAGTGGCTACGGGCGCTGATGCCAAGCTGGCTGCCAACTGGATGATGGGTGACCTGGCCAAGAACCTCAACGAGGAAGGCCTCGACATCAGCAAATCACCGGTAGATGCACAGCGCCTCGGCGAAATGATTCAGCTCATCATGAAGGACACCATTTCCGGCAAGATTGCCAAGAAAGTCTTCAAGGAAATGTGGACGAATACCGACAGCCCGGAAAAAATCGTCAAGGACAAAGGTTTGGTACAGATTACCGATACCAAAGCCATCGAAGGCATTGTGGACGAAGTAATCGCCAACAATCAGAAGGCCGTTGACGACTACAAGGGTGGCAACAAGAAAGCCATCGGCGCTCTCGTGGGACAGGTTATGAAAGCCTCCAAGGGCAAAGCCAACCCGCAGATGGTCAACAAGCTCTTAGCCGAAAAATTAGGCTGATTTTTATAGCATACAGAATGGGGATGCCAAAGGGCATCCCTGTATTCTCTTTTTAGGGAGGAAATTATGGCAGAAGTAAAGGAAAAATTACCCGGCGAAGCCTATTGTTTTGCCTGTGGCCCAGAAAATCCGATTGGCCTGCATTTGGACTTTCAGTTTGTTGCAGATAAATATGTGGCAGAAAAAAATCTTTCTCGTGAATACCAAAGTTACGATGGCGTGGTGCATGGCGGCATTGTGACAACCATGCTGGATGAGGCGATGGGCGGCTTTTTATACTCCACAGGCGAAAAGGCCGTAACCGCGCGTCTTGACGTTCGCTACCGCAAACCGACTCCTGTGGGGGCTGACCTCGTCATTACGGGCTGGGAAGAAGGCCGTCGTGGCAGTTTTGTCAACATGAAGGCAACGATTGCCCTGACAGACGGTACGGTTACTGCCGAAGGCAGCGCCAAGATGGCATTGGTGGATTGATAGGGAAAGGTGCGGTGATTTATGCAGTATAAAGCAGCCATCTTTGATTTAGATGGAACCCTGATTGATTCTTTGGCCGATTTGGCTGACAGTGCCAATGAAATGCTGGCGGGCTTCGGCTTTCCCCGGCATGATTTAGATAAGTACCGTTATTTTGTAGGCAATGGCTCGCGTAAACTGATTGAACGCTGCCTGCCTGCGGAAAAAGCCGCCGACAGCGCCTTTGTGGACGAGGCGCTGGCAAAGTATAAACGTTGTTATGACAAAAATCTGACCCATAAGACCATATGTTATGAAGGCATTATGGACATGCTGATGGCCTTGCAGGCAAAGCATATCCCCTTGGGTATCTGTACGAACAAGCATCAGTCCGCTGCCGATACCATCGTAGACAAGCTGTTCCCTAAGGATATGTTTGTGTCTGTAATCGGCGACTGTAAGGATATGCCGCGCAA
>DJYL01000046.1:1708-3243 GCA_002448495.1 Pseudoselenomonas ruminantium
GCTTATTTTGGCGATACCAGCGTGGATATGGACACGGCCAATAATGCCGGTATGCTGCCCATCGGTGTTACATGGGGATTCCGTCCCCAGGAGGAATTAGTGGAGCATGGGGCGAAAATACTGTTGGACACCTCCATGGAACTGTTCAGCAAAGTTGAGTTTTAAGAAAGAGGAAATAAATGAGCAAAAAAGTTCCCGTCGAAAAAGGAAAAGCTTATGAAATCGTGATTAACACCTTAGGCACCAGTGGTGAAGGTGTAGGACGCTGCGAAGATTTTACGGTGTTTGTGCCCTACGCTCTGCCGGGGGAAACGGTGGAGGCCGTCATTGACGAAGTCAAAAAGACTTATGCCAAGGGGCATGTCAAAAAAATCATCACGAAGAGTGCGGACAGGGTAGAGCCGATTTGCGGCATTTATGATAAATGTGGCGGCTGTCAGCTTCAGCACCTTGAATATATGGCCCAGCTGAAAGCCAAACGCCAGCAGGTCATTGATGCCGTGACCCGTATCGGCAAGCAGCCGGATTTATATGTCGAACCGACCATTGGGGCGGCTACGCCTTGGAATTACCGCAATAAAATGCAGTTTCCCATTGGCAGGGAGAAGGGCATGACCATTATCGGCTGCTTTGCGCAGGGGAGCCATGCCATCATTGACACCACGGACTGCCATATCCAAAAGGAGGGCAACAACGAAGTCGTCAATGCCGTGCGGGAAATCGTCACCAAGCTGAATATTCCCGTCTATAACGAGGATAAGCATACCGGCGTACTGCGTCATGTCGTAGGCCGTGTTGGTAAAAATGGTGATATTATGGTGGTCATTGTTACCGCCACCAAGACCATGCCCAGAGAAAAAGAATTTGTTAAAATGCTGCGTGCCAAACTGTCTAAGGTAGTCAGCGTCCATCAGAATATCCAGACCTATCATAACAACGTCATTATGGGCCGCGATACGAAACTTCTCTGGGGCCGTCCGACCATTCAGGATAGCATTGGCCGTCTGAACTTCCATATCTCACCGCGTTCGTTCTTTCAGGTCAACACGAGTCAGGCAGAAGTCCTCTACAACAAGGCTCTGGAATATGCTAACTTAACCGGACAGGAAACGGTTATTGATGCTTATTGCGGCACGGGCACAATTACGCTGTTCCTCGCGCAAAAGGCTCATAGCGTTATCGGCATAGAAATCGTTAAACCGGCTATTCTTGACGCGCAGAAAAACGCCCGCGATAACAACGTGCGCAATGCTGAGTTTATTGTAGGTGACGCCACCAAAGTCATGCCCCGTCTTTACAAGCAGGGAGTCCGGGCAGACGTAGTGGTCGTTGACCCCCCACGCGCCGGCTGCACGCCGACTGTCCTGGAAACCTTTGCCAGTATGCAGCCGGAACGCATTGTCTACGTATCCTGCAACCCCGCCAGCCTGGCCAGGGATATTGCCATTCTTGATGAATTAGGCTACAAAGCTGTAAAAGTACAGCCCGTTGATATGTTCCCGTGTACTTCCCATGTCGAGTGTGTGACGTTGCTA
>DJYL01000207.1 GCA_002448495.1 Pseudoselenomonas ruminantium
CGGCATCCTCAAGAAAAACGGCTACAGGCAGTTTAACACCGCCTACGTGGAGATTCCCAAGAAACAGGGCAAATCGGAACTTGCGGCGGCTGTAGCACTCCTGCTTTGCTGTGGTGACGGGGAGGAGCGTGCCGAGGTGTACGGCTGCGCTGCTGACCGCCAGCAGGCTGGCATCGTTTTCGATGTGGCTGCTGACATGGTGCGGATGTGTCCGGCTCTAAATAAACGGGTGAAAATCCTTGCCTCGCAAAAGCGAATGGTTTTTCAGCCCACCAACAGTTTCTATCAGGTGCTGTCGGCAGAGGCTTACTCCAAGCATGGCTTCAATATCCATGGTGTGGTATTTGATGAGCTGCATACCCAACCGAACAGAAAGTTATTTGATGTCATGACCAAAGGCTCTGGTGATGCCCGTATGCAACCGCTGTATTTTCTGATTACCACGGCAGGAACGGACACGCAGTCCATCTGCTATGAAACGCATCAGAAGGCGTTGGATATTCTCGAAGGTCGCAAAATTGACCATACATTCTACCCTGTTATCTACGGAGCCAGAGAGGACGAGGACTGGACAAGCCCTGAAGTTTGGAAAAAAGCCAATCCATCTCTGGGCATTACCGTTGGCATAGACAAGGTGCAAGCCGCCTGTGATTCAGCCAAGCAAAATCCGGGGGAGGAGAATTCCTTCCGTCAGCTGCGTTTGAATCAGTGGGTGAAGCAGAGCGTCCGCTGGATGCCGATGCACAAATGGGATGCCTGTGCTTTTCCGGTTTCGGAAGATGAACTGGAAGGACGTGTCTGCTATGGCGGCCTGGACCTTTCCAGTACCACAGACATAACGGCTTTTGTGCTGGTGTTCCCGCCAATGGACGAGAGCGATAAATATGCAGTGCTGCCGTATTTTTGGATGCCCGAGGACAATGTGGATTTGCGTGTGCGCCGTGACCATGTTCCCTATGATGTTTGGCAGAGGCAGGGCAAGCTGGAAACTACGGAAGGGAATGTTGTTCATTATGGTTATATTGAAAAGTTCATCGAGCGACTGGGCGAGCGGTTCAATATCCGCGAGATTGCCTTCGACCGTTGGGGAGCGGTGCAGATGGTGCAGAATCTTGAGGGGATGGGCTTTACCGTAGTCCCCTTCGGACAGGGATTTGCCTCCATGTCACCACCAACCAAAGAACTGATGAAGCTGGTCTTGGAGGAGAAAATCGCTCACGGCGGGCATCCGGTGTTGCGGTGGAACATGGATAACATCTTCATCCGTACCGACCCTGCCGGAAACATCAAGGCAGACAAAGCAAAAAGCACGGAGAAGATTGATGGGGCGATTGCCCTCATCATGGCTCTTGACCGTGCTATTCGTTGCGGAAATGATACTGGGGAAAGCGTGTATGAACGCCGAGGACTGATCGTCTTTTAGGGAGAAGGGGTATTTTTTATTCGATTGATGGAGTCCCCAGCAATTCATGAATTACATCTTCTGGTATGGAATTCACAGAAGCCCACCATATGGCTCCACTTAATATACGTATCATGTAAATAACGTATTCCTCTGGCATATCATATTTGGAGCGCATCATGTGATATCGATGACATATGTACTGCTCTTGTACAGCATCTTTGTCGTTCTCATCGAGCATTTGTTTAATGATATGTTGTTCTTCTTCTGTGAGATATGATATTAGGTAACCTGCAAGTTCAACATGGTACTCTCGTGAATGTTTTTTTGAGATTTCTTGTAATTCTTGTTCGTATTCATCCAAAATCTTCTTTTTTTCACCTTGACTGATATCAAGTCTTTTTTCTCCTGTGAGTATAGGTCTAACTAAATCGTGGAGGTATTTGATATCTTTTGCAGATATTTCCATGTGAAGCTCCTTTCATTTATGTTCATAGTGAGAGTGTATACATAAAATAATTCTCATTTATAACTTGCTATTTCTTTCATAAAGAGCGAATATACACATACCGAAAGGGAAAACACAGACGACAGAAAGGGAGGAAAACAAAATGACAAAGCAGGAAGTAAACGAAATCATCACCAACAAGGCAGCCGAGTACGGATTCGAGATTGAAGAAAACTCGATGGGCTGGAACAACAAGCGCACAGGGCAGGATTACATCAACATCCAGATTTTCCAGAACAGCAACCTCGAAAAGACCGACTGGGAGAACCACAAAGCCTGCATCGACATCGAAGCCAGCGCAAGCGTAAGCCGGATGGGCGGAAGCCCCACGCCGGAGGAACTTTTGAAGGCCGCCGATGAGATTGCAAGAGGAGCAAAATTCACGGAAGAACTTCAGAGCATGGGGCTTTCCTACGAAAGAACCTTCTAAGCCCCAATAAGGCAAGAGCACTGCTCGAAAGGGCAGTGCTTTTATCGCCTCTAATTTAGCCAATTCTAGGGCCACCTCTAGCTTTTATTATTCTTTCCCATTTATCTGACTCGTACATATCGAAATAATCTTTAAGCAATGAGGTATAATCATATAAATTTTGATAAATATCTTTGTCAATCAAATTATAATAATTATTTTCCCTTATAGCGTCCCCAAAATAGATGCATTCAATCATTGCCATAAAATAATCATTCATTGCTATATAGGTTTCAATTCGCTTTAATTGAAAATCACACACTGTTTTGTCAAGATAGTAGTATCTAATGGATTTGTTAATGTTTTGTTGTTTTTTGTAATGTAGACTTGCAATAGATATGTCTGTTTGTGCCTCCTTATATTCTCCTGCTTTCATATCGGTATAAAAATTTTCCAATGCTAGACTATAATGGCTGTCGGGATACAGTTTAATCCGTGCTTTTGGTTTTTCATATAGATTGAATTTTCCTTTATATTTATTACGAATATTTTCGGATAGAACATGTAGTCTTTCAAGTACGTTTTGTTTCTTTTTTATAGCGTCTTTTTCTTCATGCAACTTTTGATTTTCTTTTTTCAGAGCCAGAATATCATCGTTTATACTATCTGTATCTATTATAGTTTCTATATGAGCAATAACTTTAATTTCAGAATCAGATATCAAATTGACTACAAAATTCTTTTTTGTGATTTTTACAATCTTAGTTGCTACTATAGTAACTTCATCATCTGACAATGTCATATTGTGGGTTTTGGAGTAGGAATTTACTAATACTCCTGCTTGTTCAGTAGCTTGACGCATAGCATCTTCTAATGCGTGTTTTTTAGCATCGTTTAGAGATTCAGACGCACCAGCAATATATATGCCAGTAGTGTTTATTTTCTGTTCTGAGGCAACGGCAGATGACATAAAAAATAAAAAATGATAATAAGGATATTAATATTTTTTGATTAATTTTTCTCATAGCGTAACTATCCTTTCTAAAAAATAAGGAGTGTGATCCTCATGAGTTTCTTTACAAAATTTTTCCGTTCAAGAGATAAGCCCAAAGATTTCTACCATTTCAGTGGCTGGCCGTTTTTCTTTGGCAGGTCAGCCACTGGAAAAAAGGTCAATGAGTTCACAGCCATGCAGACCACGGCAGTTTATGCCTGTGTCCGTATCTTGGCTGAATCCATCGCCAGCCTGCCGCTTCATGTCTATGAATACAAGGGGCAGGGGAAGGAACGAGTGCCGCAACATCCGCTGTACTTTCTGCTCCATGATTCACCCAATCCCGAAATGACCTCTTTTATATTTCGTGAGACAGCCATGATTCACCTGCTTTTATGGGGAAATTCCTACTCGCAGATAATTCGTGATGGCATGGGGCGAGTGGTGGGGCTGTATCCGCTACTGCCTAACCGTATGAGTGTTGACCGGGATAATCATGGTGAGATTGTCTACACCTACACACCTATGACGGATAGTAATCCCAAAATCAAAGGTGGCAGTCAGATTAAGTTGCGGCGGCAGGATGTACTGCATATTCCGGGGCTGGGCTTTGATGGACTTGTCGGTTACTCTCCCATAGCCATGGCGCGTAACGCTGTGGGTATGACCTTGGCCTGTGAGGAGTACGGTTCGTCCTTCTTCGCCAACGGGGCAAGACCAGGGGGCGTGTTAAAACATCCGGGAGTTCTCAAAGACCCGTCCAAGCTGCGTGAAAGCTGGCAGGCCGTTTATGGCGGCACAGCTAACACAGGCAAGGTTGTGGTCTTGGAGGAAGGAGTGGATTATCAGCAGATTTCCATCCCGCCGGAGGAGGCGCAGTTCCTTGAAACGAGGAAGTTCCAGATTGATGAGATAGCACGACTCTATCGTGTGCCGCCACATATGATTGGTGACCTTGAAAAATCCTCGTTCAATAACATCGAACAGCAGTCCTTGGAGTATGTGAAGTACACGCTGAATCCGTGGGTAGTGCGTTGGGAACAGTCCTTGCAGAAAGCCCTGCTCAATTCTGCGGAACAGAAGCGGTACTTCATTAAGTTCAACGTGGATGGGCTGATGCGAGGTGACTACCAGAGCCGTATGGCTGGCTATGCAGTGGGCAGGCAGAACGGCTGGCTGTCAGCCAACGATATCCGCGAGATGGAGAACATGAATCCTATCCCTGAGGAGGAAGGTGGCAATCTCTACTTGATTAATGGCAATCTGTGTAAGCTCTGTGATGCAGGACTGTTTGGAAATAAAAAAGGCACCGAGAATAAATCGGCGCCTTAAAATTATATGCCCAAAGTCCGATAAAAGCTTTCATCTATGACACGACGATATTCTTTTAATACCGGGCTATAGCCCATGGTGTCATTGAAGAATCGCATTTTATAAGCGGACACAAAAGCAACTTCAGCAGCATGAGGAACGAAGGGGTTACCTTCAGCATGGCTGTAATCATGATGAATGTTCCAATCCATCCAGCCATTTTGGCGGAGACATGCCACAGATTTCCGATCCCAATTATAGCGGAAGTAGGCAGTGAAGTTGCCAATGACCTTATATGGGCCACCTACATAGGTTTCATGCTTGCTCCAGTAATCATCGGAAAATTGAACCCGAATGATATTTATGGCAATTTGATAGTTGGGAGGGTTATAGTTTTGAACAACAACGGATGACCTGTCAGCATAAGTGCCAACGCCCATACCACCATCGACACAGACATAATTGCCATTGTCGAGTGTATCGGGGTACAAACTTCCGGCATTGGCTAACATACATGGGAGTAGCAGAAGCATGGTAAAGAGCCATGCTTTTAGCATTTTTCGCATAGATATTCTCCTTTCGTATATATAGACGATTTGGAATCGGGGTATAAATTCTAGGTTAATAATAAAATGTCCTGCAAAAATGCAGGAGGAGGCTTTAAAAATGAAACGTAAATTTTGGAACTGGGTGCGCGACGCCGATACAGGCGAGCGCACCCTTGTGCTTAACGGGCAGATTGCCGAGGACTCATGGTTTGGCGATGAAGTCACACCGGCCATCTTCCGTGATGAGCTGATGAAGGGCGAGGGCAATATCACGGTCTGGATTAACAGCCCAGGCGGCGATGTGTTTGCTGCGGCGCAAATCTACAACATGCTTATGGACTACAAAGGCAATGTCACAGTTCGCATTGACGGCCTTGCAGCATCGGCGGCATCCGTGATAGCCATGGCAGGAACCACCGTGGAAATGTCTCCCGTGGGGATGTTAATGGTGCATAATCCCAGCACGGCGGTCATCGGCAACACCAAGGAAATGCAGGCGGCAATCCAGATGTTGGACGAGGTGAAGGAATCCATCCTCAATGCCTACGAACTGAAGACTGGTCAGCCCCGTCAAAGCCTGTCCGACCTTATGGATGCGGAAAGCTGGATGAACGCCAAGAAGGCCGTGGAACTGGGCTTTGCCGACAAGATTTTGTTTGCCAACGAGGATGAGGAAAAACAGTCCGAGGGCGTTGAAGCCATGCTATTTTCCCAGCGGGCAGTAACAAACTCCCTCATCGATAAAATCAAGGCGCAGTCGCTGAAATTCGTTAAGGCGGCTGTGCCTGACAACCGTGTATCCGCAGACGCTCTCAGGAGCCGTCTTAACTTACTTATTCACTGATTGGAGGAATTATTTATGGCAACGATTATGGAACTTCGTACGAAAAGAGCACAGCTTTGGGAAGGTGCCAAGGCTTTTCTGGACAGTCACACGGATAAGGACGGCAAGCTTTCTGCCGAAGATGCTGCCGCCTATAACAAAATGGAGGCAGATGTGGTGGCTCTCGGCAAGGACATCGAGCGCATGGAACGGCAGATGGCGATTGATGCAGAACTTGCTAAACCCACATCCGAGCCGATTGTCAACAAACCTGCCGCCAAGGTGCCGGAGAAAACGGGCAGGGCAACTGATGAATACCGCAAGGCTATGCTTGCCGCCATCCGCTGCAACTTCCGCAACGTATCCAACGTCCTGCAGGAAGGTGTTGATACCGATGGCGGTTATTTGGTGCCGGAGGAGTACGACAGTCGTTTGATTGATGTACTGAACGAGGAATGCATTATGCGTAACCTCGGTACGAAAATTACCACCAGTGGTGAGCGCAAAATCAACATCGCTGCCACCAAACCCGCCGCATCGTGGATTGAGGAAGGTGGGGCACTTAGCTTTGGCGATGCCACCTTCGACCAGATTATCATGGACGCCTACAAGCTCCATGTAGCGATCAAGGTTACGGAGGAACTTTTGTACGATGCCGCCTTTAATCTGGAGAGTTACATCATTCAGCAGTTCGGCAAGGCTATCGCCAATGCCGAGGAGGATGCTTTCCTCAATGGTGATGGCAACCACAAGCCCACCGGTCTTTTGACCACGGCGCAGACCGGTGTCACCACCAGCGGTGCATCCATCACGGCAGATGACCTTATCGAGCTGGTCTACAAGCTCAAGCGTCCTTACCGCAAGAGTGCAGCTTTTATCGTCAACGACCAGACCTTGGCGGCAATCCGTAAGCTGAAGGATGCTAATCAGGCGTATATGTGGCAGCCCTCCTACCAAATGGGTGAACCGGACCGTCTGTTGGGCTATCCGATTCACACCACGCCGTTTATGCCCACGGCAGAGGCCGGTAAGACGGCGCTGGTGTTCGGTGATTACAGCTACTACAACATCGGTGACCGTGGCTCCCGTTCCATTCAGGAACTGCGTGAGTTGTTCGCCGGTAATGGCATGATTGCCTTTGTTATGAAGGAGCGTGTAGATGGCAAGCTCGTACTGCCGGAGGCGGTGCAGATGCTGAAAATCAAGGGAACCGCTGGCAAGGGCTGATGTAAATATGGTGGGGGAGATGCCTTAATGGTGTCTCCCTGTTTTTATGGGAGTGATGGCTTATGATTGTTTCCTTGCCCAAAGTAAAAGAATATCTTCGTATTGACACGGATGCCGAAGATGATATTGTCCGCAAACTGCAGCGGGCGGCAGAACAGCTGTGCATGGATGTTGCGCGGCTCAATGCGGATGAGTTCAAAGCCTGCGGTGCCATTGCCAAAACGGCTGTGCTCTATACCGTTGGCTATCTCTACGAGCACCGGGATGATGCCGACCACAAAAAACTCACCATGACGCTCCGTTCCCTGCTGATGGGCATACGCCGGGAGGGCTTCTGATGTATGTATCTTTGAGTGAGTTACGACAGAGAATAAAAATCCTGCGCCCCATAGCTGAAGAAGACGCTGTCGGTAACCTTATCGAGCAGGGCAGGTCAGAGGTGGCAACGGTCTGGGCAAAGGTTCTGCCCTATGCCGCCAAGATTTCAGACGGCTATGCTGAGAAGGTGGACGAGGTATCATACCGGATAGTAATTCGCTATCGTGAGGACATTGAGGTTACGGACATAATTGAGTGGCGTGACAAGACGCTGATAATGTCAGCGCCGCCTTATCCCATGGACGGTGGCCGCAAGTATCTGGTTATGGAGGCAAAGGAGCTGGTGGAAGATGGCTAAGGGATACCAATCCGCAGAGGAGATTCTGCGAGAGTTGGGGGAGAACGCCACCAAGGCCGCTAAGGATGCCTTGGCAGATGGAGCAGAGATTGTCATGCAGGAGGCAAGGAATCGCTGCCCTGTCTACAAGGGGAATGACAATCGTGTGGTCAAGGGAGCACTTCGGGATTCCATCCATGCCGTCAAGCAGAAAGGCGGTGCCAAGTACAAAATCGTAGCGGATGCCGTTTCTCATGATGGCATTTTCTATGGCAAGCTGGTGGAATTCAGCCCCAAGATAAACAAGCCTTTTATGTATCCTGCCATGGATGCCAGACGGGATGAGGTCAGGAATAAGATAATCGATGCGGTAAGGGAGGCACTTCGCAGGAAATGAATATCAAAGAAAAAGTGTATAGGACTCTGAGTACGTCAAGGGAACTGACATCATTGTTGGCAAGAGACAGACGGTGCCGGTGCGTTTATCCCGGCATCAGCCCCAATGCTGGCAGTTATCCAATCATTGTCTATAATGTCATATCGGATGTTCCGGCTCTTACGGCAGACGGTGTAGAAATGGAGCGGCGCGTAACCGTGCGGCTGCAGATTCTCACCAAGGATGGACACTATGAGCATATCTATGATGTGGTGAATAAAATTATGAAAGGGCTGGGCTTTATGCGCCGTCAGTCCTTGGAAATGGCAGAACGTGATGTATTTGTGTTCTGCGTGGATTATGTAATTGGAATAGGAGTGGATGAATAATGGCAGAAATGAAACCGGCCAGCAGAATGGTCAGCGGGCAGTTTATCAATATACAGCGGCTCCATGTGGCAAAATTGCTGACGGATGAAGCCGGGGAAATAGCAACCTACGATACCCCCATCGACTTGGGCAAGGTACTGCGGAGCATCGACATCAAACCGTCAAATTCGAGTGCTGACCTCTATGCAGATGGCCAGTCCATTGACACCGCCACCAACACGGCCTCCTATGAACTGACCTTCGACACAGCGGCTTTGCCCTTGGAGTATGTGGCTTACCTCTTGGGACATAAATGTGAGAACGGCGTGATGGTTGCCAACAAGGATGATGTGGCTCCTTACTTCGCCGTAATGTTCCAGAGCGACAAACGGAACGGCAGTAAGCGACTGACAAAATTCTTTAAAGTCATGTTCCAGGAACCTTCGGTCAAAGGTTCCACCAAGGAAGAAAACATTTCCTACCAGACGCCGACCTTGACCGCCAAGGCCATCTACCGGCTGTTTGACGGCAATTCTTATACCTATGCTGATACCGAAAGTGCTGGCTTTGATGCAGAAACTGCCGCCAATTGGTACACCACGGTCTGAGGGAGGTTTTATAGATGGACACACCGCAAATCAAAATCAACGGCAAAATAATCCAGCCGGCTTCGCCCAAGATGAAGGTATGGCGTGAGTTTCTGGCATTCTTCGACAAGGATAAGGGCAAGATGACCGTGGAGGATTTTCTCTCGGCGCATGTTGCCCTTATTGTTTTGGCATTTAATCAGCCGGAAGTTACGGTTGATTCGGTCGAGGATAATCTGGAGATTGCTGATGTTGTTCCGTTGGCACGGCAGCTTTTTGAGTGGCTGCAGGCTCAGACCTTTGCCAAGCTGGTAAATCTCCCAAACGGGGAAACGGAGGCAGGGGAGTGAACCTGTCTCCGTACCAGAATCTGCTGCTCTACTATGAGCGGCTGCAACAGTCCTACGGCTGGACAATGCAGGAGGTGGATGAGCATGACATAGATTTTTTACTTGATCAGCTGACAGTCCTCAGTTTGACGGATGGCAGCCACCATCAGAAATACATTGACGATGTCCTGTAGGAGGTGGGCAGATGGCAAAGCGTGGGCAGAAGATAGATGAACTGTATATCAGCCTTGGCCTGGACATTGCCCGGCTCCAGCTGGACTTCGACACGGCAGGCAAGACGGTATCTCAGGCAGTATCGCGGCTGAATACCAGAACTAATCAAATAAAGCTGAAGATGGATGTTGACCTTGCAAAACTGGAGGGCGTTGGCTCGGAGTTGGACAAGTTGAAGGTTAAACATGAAGCCATCAATCGTCAGTTGGATATACAGCGGCAGAAGGAAGAAATCCTCGTAGCAGTTCTAAAAGATGCCCAAAAGACCAACGGCAATGACAGCGAGGTTGCCCAACGGGCACAGACCAATCTGCTGAAGCAGCAGAAGATTGTGGCTCAGACCGAGGCGGAAGTCCGCAAGTTGAATGCGGAGATGGCAAAACTTGGCGGCACAATCGCTCAGACTTCCGGCAAGGCAGGAACCTTCGGTGCCACTATGGCAGCTGGTATCAGCAAGGCAAAAAGCGGTGTGGACAGTCTGGCAGGTGGATTCACCATGCTGTCCGTCAAGGCGGCAGCAGTTATGGCCATCTTCTCCACGGGAGCAGGATTGTTCAATCTGACCAAGGGAGCCATGGAGTCCGGGGAAAATCTGTATCGGCTGACCAAACGCCTCCATACTACGGCGGCAGAGGCGGGTAAGCTGAACCGCACTTTCCAACTGGCAGGCATGGACGTTATGTCCATTGTTCCGCTGATTGCCCGTCTGGATAAGCAGATGGAGACTGCCGGGGAAAATGGCAATGCTACCACTCAGGCTATGGCACGTTTTGGTATAACCCTGTTAGACCAGGCTGGCAACCTTCTGCCGCTCAATGAACAGCTCGACCAATTAGCCAAGGGGTATAAAAACGCTATGGAGGCTGGGCAGGAAGAAGCCTATACCGCAGAAGTCCTTGGTGCCCGTGGTGCGGCACTCATTCCACTTCTTGAGCAGTATGACGAATTGATGGAAGTGGCGGGCAACGTCAAAACCACCGGTCTGCTCAATCCGGAGGAAAGTCATAAAACGTGGCTCCAATGGAAAGCCATGGAGATGGAAGTCGGTCAGCTGAAATCTGCAATAGGGACAGCACTATTACCACTGAGTTCAGATTTGCTACCGGAAGTCACTGAAGGATTTAAGAATCTGGTTGAGGAGATTCAGACCAACAAAGACACCATCAAGGATGCTATTTCCGGCTGGGGTTCGGCGTTGAAGACTGTGGCAGAAGCCTTGGTATTTGTCGGCGAGCAGTTCAAGAAAGTTTCCGACCATGCCAAGGCCAACAAGTGGCTGATTGAAAATCACACGGCGGCAGCACCGCTTATTGGCATTCCTGTGGTCGGCGGTGCAATCCTCGACAAAATGTATGGGGATGAGTACAAGGCATATCTGGAGGAGCAAAAGGCTCTAAAGGAAAAGGCCGAAGCCGAGAAAAAGGCAGCGGCTGAAGCGGAGAAAAATCGCGAGGCGCAGGAGAAGAATGCAAAGTCCAGCCTTTCACGTGCGGCTGCCGAAAAGCAGGCTGCCAAGGCTACGGAAGAAGCCGCAAAGGCCAATGCCCAGCTGACGGATTCCCTATATGAACTTACCCATAACGAACTGGAAAACTCTCTCCATACCATCAACAAAGAGATGGAACAACTTCAGGCAAAAGGCGCAGATACCAAGTTGCTGGACGAGTACAAGCTAGCAAAGCAAGCCAAGGTTTACGAGGATTTTCAGAGGAATGTGGTAGACAGCACTCAGTCTGTGTACCGTACGGATTTACAGAATCAGCTGGCTAATATTGACAGAGAGGCGCAGGCCTATCGGCAAAAAGGCTTGGATGAGGTCAGTACTGCAAACTGGGCAGAGGCCAGCAAAGCTAAAATTAGGGAGCAGTGGGAAAATGAAATTGCATCAAAAATTGACTCTGTCTGGAAGACGGAGCTACAAAACCGCCTTGATGATATCGAACGTGAGAAACAGGCTTGGATTCAAAAAGGGCTGGATGAAGTCAAGGCGACGCAATGGGCTGAAAAAGAAAAACTTGATGCCAAAAGGAATGCGGCACTACAGGTACTGCAGGCGCAGAAAGAGGAATTTAAGGCGTATCTGGAAGGCGGTCAGCGCGGTCTAGCCGAGTACTACAAACAGGCGCATGGTTTTACAATGGAAGATTTGCAGATGACACCAGAGCAACTGGCAGGTTTTCAACAGGCTAGAAAATCCATGTTGGAAAATCTCCTGCCCAATTTTCGTGACCCGTCTGTCATTGCCGCCGAGCAGGAGCAGATGCGCCAAAGTTTCAAGATGACCATGGGAGGTAAGGATTATTCATACGATGAGGTTATGGGCAATATGCAGACGGAAATGCACGGCATGCGGGAACAGATGGACAAGCTCGGTTCATCGCCTGCCCTTCAGAATGAGACTGGGCAGGCTCCCCAGCAAGCTGTCACGGCTGCGCCGCATTTGGAGGTCAATGTGAATATCGAAAACGCCGTCACCCAGGATAATGACGGCATAAGATATCTTGCGGACAGCGTGGCCGACCGCATAAGACCTGCTGTAGAAAATGCCTTGGGAGGTGGAGACAATACATATTCAAATTGGTGAGGTCAGGACACTGGATGTAGACACCTGGCAGATAATCCCAGATGACCGTCAGCAGCAAGTGGAAATCATCGGTGGTGTGGCCGTGCAGGATTTCGGTCATATTGAAGCCGGGGATAAAGTTTCCTGCAATGTCACCATGACGATTGTGAACTGGGAGGTTGTTTGCGGTTACTGGAACAGCCGGCAATTGGTGCAGATTACAGATGAAGGCGGCAACGTCTGGCCGTCTATGCGAGTAGTGGTGAAGTCCTATCAGTATGTATCCCGCTTTCCCAAGGCAGTAAAAGCGACATTAGAATTTTGGAGGTTATGACTATGGCAAATCAGCTTCACATCTATTATGGCAATCCCACGGCAGGCTCTACGGATGGCACAGAAGCCAGTTCCGGCACGGAGCTTTCCCCTATCTCCGTCACCCTGGATGCCAGCAAGGAGGAGCAGAAAGCCGTGAAATGCGCTGTCCGCTGTGACAGTGGTTATTACATTGAGGGGAGCACCGCCATCAAGTTTGTTGGTGACGGCTCTGCAAAATGGCAGGCAGCTGCCGACAACAACTATGCTGACGAGAATGCGGCCTTGAAGAAAGCCAGCTGGCAGGAAACGCTCACTCTGGACGGAGTGACGGACAAGAACACCATCTTCTGGGTCAAGGCAATCAGCAGCAAGGAAGAAAAGCCCCAGAACGACACGTCCGTAGACATACAGGCAGAAGGACTGGTGGTGGCGGTATGAGCTTCAAATACATCAATCCGGGCTATGCAGAGTTTCTCGATGTGGCAGGTGGTACGACCATAGCGGATACAGTCAAAAGCAAGACAGGGGTGATGTTTTATCAGCCAACAGATAAAAAAGGGCTGGTGCTTTCTGAAACACCAGCAGAACTTTACGGCAAATTCGATGTGTACATTCCCAAAGACCGTAACGACTTTTGGATAAAAATTGCCATGCTCGAAACCAATGGCTATGCGTTGGACGGCATGGGATTCGTTAAGAGAGATAATGTCATGTACTTTTTGCGGTATTATAGCGGTAATTCATCCGGTGGTACAGAGGCTTATTTATCCGAGCCGGAGAGGCTGAACCTCAAGCTGAATGCCATCAATACCATTTGGTTTCATGTTAAGACTGGCACTGACGGGTATGTGCAAATCTATGCCAACGGTCAGTCCGTGGAAAAGTTTGACTATGATATCAAATTTGGCAAATCCAAAACATTGGTGGTCTACACTGATAGTGCTTATGGCGCGATTTCCAATCTCATTCTGTCCGATACAGAGATTGACCCCAAGGAGCAGGTGGTGCTTCTCCCTGTAGCTACAACGGAAACCACTATGGCGGCAGGAGAGAACGGAGAGTTCATCGCTGATACGGACGGTCAGCTTATCCTGCAAACTATCGATACCGAAAGCATTATACGCGACTACGGCGCAGATACGGTCATCAAAGGTATCGCTGTTATCGGCAATCCTGCCTGTCGTACGGCAGAAGGGCTGTCCAACCTTACGGCGATTCAATCTGATGGAGTAAATATCACAGCGTATGGCACGAAAACTGCTCCGCAGGGAACACCGGGAGTAGTGGCAGATGGTCATGCTATGTCATTGAAAATATCGGATATGGCAGACTATAAATTTGGCTGGAAGGCAGGTGCATCGTGATGAGATATATCAATCCGGGCCTTGCAGAGTTCCTGGATGTAGAAGACGGCACGACCGTGGAAGGAACAAAATTCAATCCCGACAATGGCGTAGCCTTATACCAAACGAAAGCCAATGAGGGAATTGATATTACCTTGGAAACTTCACCGACACATTTCTATGCAAAGTTCGACGTCTATATCCCACCATGGTCAGAAATGTCCGATGGCATCATGGCCGAGGTCGGGTTTTACAGCAAACATTCCGGATATACAGGTTTTTATGGCTGGCAACTTCGTAAATATTCTAGTGACCTTGATTCGCAAGTCATTATCGGCAATAGTTCATCGTATGACAAATATGTGGAGTATAAGGTCGGAGGTGCGCTGAAATTCGACAGCGTCAACAGTTTCTGGATGCACTTCAAGGCAAGAAGCGCATCTGTTGCCGATGGTGAGTACCAGGTCTATATGAACGGCGAGAAAATCATGGAAAATACGCAGAAATACATTTACATGGATGCCATCAGCAAACTGGTCATTTATGCTACACAAAATTATGGCAAATGCTATCTGTCCAATATCATCATGAGTTTTGATGAGGAAATCGGCCTCAAGGAAAAAATACAGGTAGTTCCGTTGGGAGACGTTGTAACGGATATGACTGCCCAGGAGGATGGCACATATCTTGCCGATGCCGCAGGACGGCAGATTTTGCAGACGGTGGATGTGAACTCACTCATAGCCCAATATGGGGGAGTATCAAAGGTTACGGGAATAGCCATTGGCGGCAGGCCTGCCTATCGGACAGGAGAGGATTTGACACGGCTTACAGGTATTTCCAAGGCTGATGGTGAGCAAGCTGAGCACGGTATCAAGAAACTCCACACCAACATCAATATGGGCATGGCAGATTGTTATTCCGTAAACACAACCATATCTGACATGGCAGGTATGCAGTTAGGCTGGAAAGCCGGGGTGTAGCCGATGGGCATTGTCATTAAGCCAACAGCATATATTTCATGGATTCCCTACGGGAAAATTGTTCTTCAGCCTACGGATGCCTATATCTCATGGATGCCCCAGGGCAGAATAAGCATTAGGCCACAGATTGCTGCCGCATGGGTACCGATGGGGAAAATCCACCTCAAGATGCAAATTCTCGCCACCATAGTGCCGTCCACCAGCGTACAAGTAAAAGCCACGGCAGATGTAAAAAGGCAGGTGGCGCAAGGGAATGGGGTGTTTGCAGATACTAGACGTAGCGGCATTAAAACCGAGAAGGTTTCTGCGGATACCAAACGGCAGATAGAATCTGCTTCTGTAGCATGGACGAACGCAGACCTGCTCAGAAAGTTGGCAATGCCAGAGAAGGGTTCAGCAGATACGGCAAGGTTAGTAAGTTGCCAGTACGCCAAAGCAAATGCAGATACATCGCGCATTCTGTCCATGAATTTCTGTGTACGGCGAAGCAAATGCCTGCGGCAGATTAGCAAAAGGGAACAGGCGTCAGCTGACACCATCAGCAGACTGGGTATAGATGTTTTGTCCATGGCAGATACTTCATGCAGTTTGGGTTGGGGAGCACCAGCTGTAAGCCATACACGGCGACAGGTTATAAAGTTCCAATCACGCCTTGCCGACACATCAATTCGTGTACCGGTGATGCTGGAGTACGTTGAACCGAAACATCAAACAGTTAAGGCAAAACGGCTGAAAACCATGAAGACATCGTCCATTATGGATAATTTCCGTGAGCACGGCATCCGCTCTTTCTCCGTGTCGCTGGGTGAACTGACGCTTTCGGACAGTTTTCAGCTGGAAACAGTGCAGCCCTTGAATATTGACGATTCTGTACAAGGACAGATTTTTGACTACCACTTCCATTTTCTCGTGGAGGAAACCAGTCAGCGGGATTTGGTACAGACGGTGAAGGGGATGTATTCCAAGGACAAGCTGCTCTACAGTGCCATCAGCTTCTTCCTCAATGAGTTTGGGGTGTCCTACTACGCCGAGGGCATAGCCAAGGCGCTGGGGCTGAAACTGGATATGACTTGTGACGATTTCATTCCGTCACAGAACTTTGAGGACAGCGGTATGACCTATCAAGACTTCATTTCCGCATTGTTCGGTTGGACATCAAAACTGCCCCAGCGTCAAATAAACGTCTTTATCCGTGGAGATACCCTGCATATTATTCAGCGAGGCAGGGAGCGTTCTGTCGTAGATATTACAGACTGGCCACATAGCAGGCCGATCATCGAACGGAAACTTGTCCGCTCCATCTGGCATAGCACCATGGAAAATGCCAGTAGGGTGCATAATGATGAGGATACTGAGCCGAAAGGTTTCACCGGGACTATCTCGCTTGGGGAAATCAGCAGATCCTATTCCAACGGCTTTCTGACCCACGAAACCAACGAGAAGGGCTATACCGATTATGTCTATGACGGTGAATACCTGTCGGAAAAGAGCACCCACAACAAGGACGGCTCCACCAGCCGGACAGAGTATTTTTATGCTAAGACCAACAGGGACATCTACCTCTTCAAGGAAAAGGAGCGCACCACTGAAGCTATCAATGACGGGCAGGAACACGATATCTATGATTGGACAGACTGGAACAACCAAAATGGTACGGAGCGCATAACCTACCATGCTCCCCTTGGCTATGGCTGGTATTCCACTGTGGTGTATGTGGATGGGGAACTGGAAGGCAGCAGCTTGTCACAAGGCAAGCCCGGAGGCAAGGCCAGCCGCTTCACAATCGACCAGTCCAATCTGAGCCTGGGGGCTGAGTACGATACGGGTGATGACGATGACGGCCCCAAGTACGAATCCCTCATCGACACAGAGTTTCCAGTTATAGGCGAAGATTATCTATGGGAACTGACCAAAGCCATAGAGTGGCTGAACCGCAAGACGCAGGAGACTGTCACTGTGGAGGTCGTAGCTAATGTTCGTAGCGGTGTGCCGGATGTGAAGCATATCGTGGATTTTACCGAGCGGATTAAATTCAACGGCAGTGAGTATTTCCTGGTGTCCAATGTCGTGGAGCTTACCCCAAGAAGTCTGCGGCAGACAATTAAAATGACGAGGTGGTACTGATGAACGGAATATATGGGCTGGCTGAATCCATCAAGGCTGGCATGAAAAGAGCAAAGAAGCAATCCGAGCAGAAAGCCCTGCGGGGCGTTATCCAGGGTGGCAGAGTACATATCGGTGCTCACAGCTACCCCATGAAGGCAGCGGTGGATGTGAATACCGATGACGGCAGTCTGGTCTGGGTACAGCTGGCCAAGAGTGGAACAGCTGTAATTGTAGGAGCGTGAGGTCATGCACAGGACAAGAGTAACGGCAGTCGGCAATACCAAGGCACAGGCTGATGGCAAGTGGCTGAACATAATCGGAAATAAAGCTATTGCTGTCGGAGATTTTATCTGGACAGACGGCAGATGTATCTACGGTAACATCTCCGAAGGAGGAGGCGCGGCTCCTGTTATCAATAGCAGTGAGCCGTATGTACCGATTTTCATGGAAGACGGTACGCATTGCCTTTATCACAATGACAAATTGAAAACTGGCAGAAAAGATGCAAAGCATAAACTTATGGCAAATCGTGGCAGTGAGGTCGTGTTCTCGGATGCCTACAGGGGGCTGGATGTGTCCGTTGGTGCTTCTGGGGAAGTGCAGGAACTCAAATACGAGCGGTATTCTCATAGAAATGGCGCATTGGGCTATTGGTTCAAGGATTATGGTGGAAGCATAGGGGCAAAGTTGGGAATTTACTTTGAATGGGAACCGCAAGACCATTATTGGTTGGTCGAAACAGAAACTGCGTTTGAGCAAATGAAATATGCCCAAGTATTGCAGGAAGGTGCAAAGCAGACGGCAGAACGGGCTTTGCTGGAACTGGAAAAGCAGGCTCCGTCTGGTGAGGGGGAATCAATGACCGTCCTTCCGGAAAAAGAATGCAGGATAACCGGTGGCTGGTATGAATCAGAGCAGGATTACTGTTTGTTTTTGGAAGGGAATGCACAGGCGTTATACATGTCGGGCAGAAATCTTGGCATCTATGATGACAGGGAACGATGCTGGCAGGCAGATTTTGGCACACTCTATTCCTTGGCAGTTGAATACCTGTTAGAAATGGTGGCTACACCGAAGGGGATTACCATACTGCGAGGTCGACATAACAACAATGGCAGCTGGCGTTTGACGTATCTGCCCTTGGACGAAGAGTATGGTGAACCATATCATTTTGTGGATTCCATTAAAAGTACAGACCTGCGCTTGCCGGATGGCTTCAAGGTGACCATGAGCCGCAATAACAAGGAGCGAATTGAGTACATGGGGTATGAGCCGGATTCCTACAGCTATGAACTGAAATCACCACAGGGACAGCAAATCTGTGAGGTCAATGGCTATGAGCCAGGACAAAGACTGCTGGCCTGCAAGCTGCGCCCACGGACATGGCTAGTGGCTTTCGATGTCAAACTGTACCGTGTAAAAAACGGCGAGAAGAAGCTGATTGAGGGTGACTACAATCATCGTAACGCTCGCTTGCGGCCTATGAAGGATTGGAAAAATTGGATGAAGGGGGAATGATTTATGGATGCATTTTTAGATATCAGATGCTGGGCAGCAGGAGCAGGAGCTGCTCTAGGGGAGTATCTCGGCAGTTTTGATAGCCTGCTTTATGCATTGGTGGCTTTTATCGTGACGGACTACATCACCGGAGTGCTCTGTGCCATAGTGGAAAAACGGCTTTCCAGTTCCGTGGGCTTCCGTGGCATTTGCCAGAAGGTCTTCATCATGGCCTTGGTCGGCGTGGCAAATGTGCTGGATTTCCATATGGTAGGTGGTGGTTGTGTCCTGCGTACGGCAGTTATCTTCTTCTACTGCGCTAATGAGGGCATTTCCATTGTGGAAAATGCTGCGAGGATTGGTCTGCCAGTGCCGGATAAGCTGACGGAAGTCATGAAACAGCTTAAGAACAAATGAATATCGAATAGGTTATTGCCTGGTGGGAGAAATCCTGCCGGGCTTATTTTTTTGCTAAAAATCATTATTTCTGTCCTTTCAATGGTGAGAGGGCAGATTATTTCGGCAAAATGCTGCTTTCTTCTCTTTAAGAAAGTAGCGGGGATTGGTGACCAAGATTGTAATTTTTGTCCTCTTACATATGAGAGGGTTGATTTTTTCGGCTATATACAGGGAAAGGCAATCTTCTCCAAAATTTTGGTGGCACAAAATTGCGCCGCAAATTAAAAGCGGAGGTCAAGTGATGACAGAAAAACAGCAAGAAGAAATTAAATCTCTAAGACAAGCGGGGCTGGGGTATAAGAAGATAGCGGCAACCATGTCTCTGTCAGAGAATACCATCAAGTCCTATTGCATCCGAAATAAGCTAAAGGCAGGTGATGGGCAGATGGTTTGCTTGGAATGTGGCCAGTCCATTACGCAGCCTACAGGTCAGAAGGGGAAGAAGTTCTGCTCCGATACTTGCCGCATCAAATGGTGGAACCATCACACAGACCTGATGAAGGCCAATGCCGTCTGTGCTCATTGTGGCAAGCCGTTTCATGGTAGGGCTGGTAGAAAGTATTGTTCTCACGCCTGCTACATAGCAGAAAGGTTTGGTGATACCCATGTCTCATGATTTAATGCTGAAGGAGGCCAAGTATCAGTCAGCCATGCAGGTGTTTCGTGGCTGGTTGGAACAGGGCATTATCACACAGGCGGATTATGTCAAGGCAGAGCAGTTGATGCGCGAAAAATATCATCCGCTGCTCGGTACATTATTCTCGAACATGGCGTTGACTTAGGCTCAGCGTAGAGTGATATATAGTAGGAAAGGAGGGCATGCTCATGAAGAAGATAGAACGTATAGAGCCAAAGGTTCCGCAGATTAAGCGGAAAAAGAAGGTAGCGGCATACGCCCGTGTTTCAATGGAAACCGACCGGCTGAACCATTCCTTGTCGGCACAGGTTAGCTATTACAGCCAGCTTATACAGAAAAATCCTGAGTGGGAATATGCAGGAGTATATGCCGACAGCTTCATATCTGGCACCAGCACCAAGAACAGGACGGAGTTTCAGCGACTGATTGCTGACTGTGAGGCTGGGAAGGTAAATATTATCCTGACCAAATCAATAAGCCGTTTCGCACGAAACACAGTTGACCTGCTATCAACGGTACGGCGGCTCAAGACCATCGGCGTGGAGGTGCGGTTTGAGAAGGAAAATATCAGCTCCACGAGCTCGTCCGGGGAAATCATGCTATCCATTTTGGCCAGTTTTGCGCAGGAGGAGAGCGTCAACATATCCAATAACGTCAAATGGGGTACAAGAAAACGCTTCGAGAAGGGCATTCCCAACGGACGTTTCAGAATTTATGGCTACCGCTGGAAAGGTGACCAACTGGTGGTAGTGCCAGAAGAAGCCGCCATCGTGAAGCGCATCTTTCAGAATTTCCTCGATGGCAAATCGAGACTGGAAACAGAACGGGAATTTGCCGCCGAGGGGATTACCACCAGAGCAGGATGCCGCTGGGTTGATTCCAATATCAGGGGTGTGCTTACGAACATCACTTACACAGGAAATATGCTTTTTCAGAAGGAATACCTCGATAGTCCGCTTACCAAAAAGCGGAAGAAGAATCACGGCGAACTGCCTCGCTACTGGGTGGAGAACACTCATGAAGCCATAATCGATAAGGAAACCTTCGATTATGTCCAGCAGGAGATGGCACGGCGGCGTGAACTGGGAGCCATAGCCAATAAGTCCATACCTACCACCTGTTTTACCAGTAAGCTGGAATGTGGCGTGTGCCATCGACATTATGTTCATTCAATGAAATATAGCCCCAACGGTTATCGGCAGGAATATTGGATATGCTCTTCCAAGAAAGATGGTAAGACAAAATGCAGAAGCAAGTTTTTGCCTCAACGTATTTTGGAAAGAGTCTGCGCCGAAGTACTGGACCTGACAGAGTTTGATGAAGATGTGTTCTTGCAAAGCATCGCGAAGATTATCGTAGTCAGACACCATGAACTGGAATTTCATTTCTACGATGGCAGGGTGGTACTGAAGCATTGGATATCGAATCTCAAAAAGGAATCATGGACAGAAGAACGCCGAAAAGCCAAAGCAGAGGAAATGAAATATAACCCGCCCCACGGACATTGTATGAGCGGTAAGATTCGCTGCGGCAAGTGTGGGGAAACCTTCGCAAGACAAGCGGCACATCCGTATAAGGACGGAACTCAGGCAATAAAGTGGCGGTGCCATGGAAGGAAGAATGGCTGTGATGCCAATGCAATTGATGAGGAAATTCTCAAGTCCATTTACATGGAAATTTCCGGCTGTGATGAATTCAGTGAGGACAGGATGGCAGCCGACATTGACCATATTACGGTAGTTTCCAATAGCGAGATGGTTTTCCACTTTGCCGATGGCAGGGAAATTTCCCATGGCTGGCAGAAGCTGGTGCGTCCACGTCCAAGGCATACCGAAGAGTACAAGGCATATATGAGCAGGCTTAATAAGGAACGCTGGACTGACGAGCGGCGGCAGCATATGAGTGAAATCATGAAAACTATGCGGAAGGAGGAGAGCTACCGATGGCAAAAACAGTAACGACCATACCAGCCACTATCAGCAAATTTACGGCGGCTCCAATTGACAGCAAGGTTAAGCGGAAGGTGGCAGGTTACGCTCGTGTCAGCACCGACCATGAAGACCAGGTTTCCAGCTACACCGCCCAGGTGGACTATTACACCAAGTACATCAAGGAGCGAGAGGATTGGGAATTTGCAGGGATGTACACGGATGAAGGAGTGACAGGCACTTCCACCAAGAAGCGTGAGGGCTTCACCCGCATGATAAAAGATGCCCTTGACGGAAAAATCCAGCTTATCATCACGAAATCCGTTAGCCGCTTTGCGAGAAACACCGTGGACTGCCTGACAACCATAAGGAAACTGAAGGCCAGCGGTGTAGAGGTGTATTTTGAGAAAGAGGGGATTTGGACGCTGGATTCCGCCGGCGAACTTCTCATCACGGTGCTCTCGTCAATTTCGCAGGAAGAAGCCCGGAGTATATCGGAGAACACCACATGGGGACAACGGAAACGCTTCGCCGATGGCAAGGTCAGCGTACCCTTTAAACGATTCCTTGGCTACGACAGGGGCGAGGACGGCAATCTGGTCATCAACCCGGAGCAGGCCAAGACCGTGAAGCTTATCTACAAGCTATTTCTTACTGGGCTGTCCTATAAGGCAATCTGCAGGGAACTTATGGCAAAGGGCATAAAATCACCAGCTGGCAAGGATAAATGGAATGCTGGCACGGTGCAGAGTATCCTTACCAATGAGAAGATGAAGGGCGATGCCCTGCTCCAGAAGCAGTTCACTGTGGATTTCCTTACCAAGAAACACAAGAAGAATGAAGGGGAGATTCCGCAGTACTATGTGACAGGCAATCATGAAGCCATTATCCCTCCGGCTACATTTGACCTTGTACAGGCAGAGATTGAGCGGCGCAGGCATGGTAAGAGATATAGCGGTGTAACCGTTTTCTCCAACCGCATTAAGTGCGGAGAGTGCGGTCACTGGTATGGTTCCAAGGTCTGGCACAGCACAGACCAGTACAGGCGGGTGGTCTATCAATGCAACAACAAGTTCGGGGGAACGAAGAAATGCGATACACCCCATCTGGTGGAAGAAGAAATCAAGTCAGCATTCATCAAGGCAGTGAACAAGCTGCTGAAGGGCAAAAATGACCTGTTGGAGAATATCTGGCTGGTGCAGGAGCAGATATGCAACACGGCAGAACTGGAAGATGAGAGCAAGCGGCTCATGCGAGAAATGCAGGTGCTCTCGGACATGGTGCAGAACTGCATAAATGAAAATGCCCGCATTGCCCAAGACCAGACGGATTACCAAAAACGCTACGATGAACTGGTCAGCCGCTACAATGCCGCCAAGGCCAAGTATGATGTGGCAGAACAGGGCATCAAGAAAAGGCGGGCTAAGGCTGAGCGGCTTGATGCCTTTGTCACGGCAATCAAGGAGCAGGGCACGGTGGTGACGGAGTTTGATGAAGGTCTGTGGGGTACACTGGTAGACTTCATGACCGTCTACAGTAAAGAAGATATATCCGTCACATTCAAGGACGGCACAGAAATTCATATAGGCTGACAGTTGGCACGGGTTAAAGGCTCGTGCCAATTTTCTTGTTTTATGGTAGAATTATAACAGGTTTATACGGCAGGAGGTGTTGGCGTGAAGAAGGTACGGATAACTGTTGTGCGTAAGGCTTGCTATCCGGATTTGATGGAAAAGTATGAAAATCCCATCGAGCATGCCTGTGACATAGCGGAAGGAGCCGTGTTCATCGCCAACGGCTGGCAGAGACCGGATGGATTGTGCGAGAGTGCATGGGAGTCCATGTCCCCGTTCGTCATGGGGCTGGCACACGGCGCTGAGAACTTCTACGATGGTTGGATGAAGAATCCACGGTCAGCTATGATTTCCTGCAATGATGGTTTCCGTCCGGTCAGCTTTCTGCTGGAAATGATGGATGAGGATGCGGATTAAGG